>CAWUNB010000329.1:0-2332 GCA_963923745.1 uncultured Thiotrichales bacterium | reverse complement strand
CTCTTTCTGGCCTCAGGCCACACAAATGGATCCATTCAGTGGGCCGTTCGATCTGCTGTCTGTTGTCGTGGCCACTGCTGCCTTCCTTGCCCTATGGAAGTTCAAGCAGGACATTATGAGGGTAATCGGTTTCTGCGCTGTACTTGGTTTCGCGCTGTAGTAATGAAACTCGTCAAACCCATTAGCAATCGGGGAGTAGCCCTCCTGACCGCTATGTTAATCAGTGCGTTGGTGAGTTTGGTGGCCCTCAATTTGTTGACCCGCCAACAATTGGAAATACGGCGAACTGCCAATGTATTGGACTATGACCAAGCACTGCTCTATGCCCTGGGAATGGAAAGCTGGGCGGTGCAGATTTTGGTGCGAGATCGGGAAAAAAATACCATAGATCATTTGGGGGAAGATTGGGCTTCCCATATACCTCCCCTACCAGTGGAGGGTGGAGAGGTGATGGGAGAATTACAGGACCAGCAGGGATTATACAACGTCAATAATTTGCTTAACGGTGAAGCTATCGATCCTGCTGAATTCGAGCGCTTCCAGCGGCTGTTAGTGGCCCTGGAACTTCCCCCAGAATTGGCAGAGGGTGTTGTAGACTGGCTGGATCCAGATCAGGAACCCCGTTTTTCCGGAGGAGCAGAAGATCAGGATTACTTGCTGGCTCAGCCACCCTATCGAGCCGCGAACAGTTGGCTACGCAGTCGTAGCGAACTCCGCTTGATAAAAGGGTTCACTCCTGAGGTCTATCGACGTCTTGCTCCCTACGTTACCGCTTTACCCGATCGGACTCCCGTCAACGTGAATACTGCACCATTACCAGTCATGATGAGCTTAATTCCAGGACTATCCATGGAAGATGCCCAGAATTTGGTAGAAGCCAGAGGAGGAAATGGGGGCTATCAGGATATTTCTAGTTTCCAAAATCAACCTAAAATCATCGGCCAGATTCAGTTTCTCTCCCAGGGAACGGGTATCAGTGTTAGCAGCCGCTGGTTTCTTGCCCACGGTTTGACCCATATTGGGCGGCTAACGCTGGATCTCTATAGCCTATTGCTACGAGATCAGGGTAAGGCCATTTCAGTGCTACGAGCCCAGGGGACGTGGTAGGGTTAGCCGTTTTCAGCCCAACGAAAACTCGGCACGTAACAATTTCGTCACAGTAGCCCAGTAGACTCCGCGCCATGAACGACTCTGTCTCCTCCAGAACTCTCCTCACTGCCCGGGATCCGACTGTAGTGGCCCGTCGGCAACGCCGCCGTGATTTCACCGATGTATTAACCCGCCGAGTGGTAGGGGTGGGAGGCGTTGGTATCATCATTGCGGTGTTACTCATTGCTTTTTATTTACTGTGGGTAGTACTGCCATTGTTTTCCCCGGCTCGCCTTCACCCCTTGGCCAGTTACCCAGTCCCTGGAGGGCCAGAGCGGACCCTACAGTTGGCTTTGGATGAACAGAATGAAGTGGGAGTAAGGGTTATTGGGGATGGTCGGGTGGTGTTTTTCCAAGCATCCACAGGACAACTACTAGGGGAAGCTCCATTACCCCATCCTCCCGATGTGCAGATAACCGCTTTTGCTCCCGGTGACCCCGCTCACAGCCACTACGCAGTTGGCTTTTCCAACGGCACTGCTTTGTTGTTCACAGTACGCTTTGAGGTGAGTTACACCGGTAGTGGACGGACTACCACCCCTAGGCTTGATTATCCCTTTGGGGAAGACTCCGTGGTGGTGGATAGCCAAGGTCAAGGGCTACTCCGTCTGGCAACGGATAGCGAGGAAGATCATGCCACCTTAGTGGCAGCTACTACCGATGGCCGTTTGTTGGAAGCCCAAATTACCCGGCGGGAAAATTTGATGGGGGACGTGCAAACTGAACAGGATGTGCGCTTGCTGGAACCCGCCGCCGTTTTTCCTCGTTTCCTGTCCTACAGCCTAGCTCAGCACTTCCTCTACTCAATAGATGCCGACGGGTTAGCCACGGTGTATGACTTGGGAAGTGGTGGTGGGGTGGTGGAACGATTGCACTTGACGCCATCTGGCGTGGTTCCTACAGCTGTTCGTTTGTTGTTGGGGGGCTATTCCTTACTAGTGGGGGGCGCTGACGGCAGTTTGGGCCAATGGTTTCCAGTACGGGATAGCAATAACCGTTACCACCTCACGGCTATTCGCCACTTTGATCCGTTGCCTGGAAAAATACGGTCTGTTGTTCCCAGTCAGCGGATGAAGGGGTTTGTTGCCTTAGATGATACTGGCCATTTGGGGCTATATCACGCTACTGCCCATCGTACCCTGCTGGTGGAACAAGTGACTCCGGCAGCCCTGGATAGGGCCGC
>CAWUNB010000328.1:0-2347 GCA_963923745.1 uncultured Thiotrichales bacterium | reverse complement strand
TAGTTTTTTGCCGGAGTACAGGATGCTCTAATTCAGGGGTGGTATAGTCATAATGTTATAAATTTTTTACTTATTACTGCTTTTTTAGGAATTTTGTATTATTTAGCTCCTAAACAAACAGGGCGACCTATTTATTCCTATCGTTTATCTATTTTACATTTTTGGGCACTTATTTTTGTTCAAGTATGGATTGGTCCCCAACATCTTCATTGGACAGCATTACCGGATTGGACAAGCTCTCTAGGAGTCGGTTTTGCTATTTTGCTGGTCACAGTATCCTGGGCTGGTATTATTAATGGTTTTATGACGTTAACTACGGATTGGCAGCGACTGCGGAGTGATCCGGTGTGGTTATTTTTGCTGACAGCGCTAGTGAGTTATGCTTTAGCTACTCTGGAAGGGGGATTGTTAGCATTGCGGAGTATCAGTGCTTTTACTCAGGGAACCGATTGGCCGATAGCACATGTTCATAATATTGGTATGGGCTGGGCTGGATTGTTGGGTTTTGGCGCGATATATCACCTGTTACCTCGGTTATGGTCCACCCGTTTTTATAGTAGTAAGTTAATTTATCTTCATTATGGGTTGGCGATAGTTGGCTTACTTCTACATACTCTGGCCTTATGGGGAGCTAGTATTATCCAAGGGCATTATTTGACCCAGCAAGATGAATACGGCAATTTAGCCTATGGTTTCTTACAAAGCCAGATCCTCTTGGCTATACCCTATTGGGTACGCTGGGCAGGAGGGTTGTTATTTTTTACCGGTTTGCTAATTATGGTAATTAATATTGCAATGACTGCTTTGGGAGTTCGCCGCCAACGATTAGCGATAGAACAGCGTATTGCTACCCGTTTAGCCGCCCGTGGAGGAGTAAGTCACGTCGGGAGGACTATCTAATGAAACACGAAAATATTGAAATTCGTACTATTCGGTTAGTTGGGCTAATTTTGTTAGCCATTAGCCTGGGGGGAATAATAGAAATTCTACCATTGTTTTCTATTCCTACTACGGTAGAGCCCATCTTAGGAGTGCGCCCCTATACTCCGTTAGAATTGCGGGGGCGGGATATCTATCAGCGAGAAGGTTGTCAGCAATGCCATACCCAGATGATTCGTACCCTGGAAACGGATACTCAACGCTATGGTCATTATTCGCTGGCAGCGGAATCTCGTTATGATTATCCTGCACAATGGGGTTCTCGGCGCTTGGGACCTGATTTAGCCCGCTTGGGAGGAAAATACACTGCAGATTGGCATGCGCGTCATTTAACCAATCCCCGTGCAGTCGTACCCCACTCTATTATGCCTGCCTATCCTTGGTTGCGAGAAACGCCACTACAATATGCCGATGTTAGCCAACGTATGGCCGCTTTACACCAAGTGGGGGTTCCTTATTCTGATAGCCCGGAGCAGTATCGAGCCAATGTCGATCGCTTCGGCATAGAAGTAGCTAACCAATTAGATATTCTCCATGCTGATGAAAATTTGGTGATTCAAGCAGATAAAGGTAATTATGACAGTATTCCTAACCAATTAACAGAATTGGATGCTTTAATTGCCTATTTGCAAATATTAGGGACTTTTGTTGATTTTACTCGTTATCCCACTGGTTACTTTGCCGCTTACCGTTGACCTATGAACGATCTTTCGCCTGTCGTACAAACCACCGGCCATATTTGGGATGGTGATATTCAGGAATTTAATAATCCTGTTCCTCGTAACTGGTTATTGGCATTCTATGGGGCCGTAGTATTTGTTCTTATCTATTGGCTTTTTTACCCTAGCTGGCCCTTAGGAGAAGACTACACCAAGGGGATACTTAATCGAGTTAGTTATCAGGCTGGGAGCGGTAAAATCGTTACCCATTGGAACAGTCGTGGCTTGCTACTCCATGATCGCCAACAAAACCCCCAAGGTCGAGCCGCTCTATTGCGGAGTCTGCTGAGTGTGGATTACGCCACCGCCGTAGCTGACCCCAAGTGGGGAGCGTTCACCGACGGAGTAACTCGCTCCCTCTGGGGAGATCAGTGTGGGGGGTGTCATGGAGAGGGATTAGCTAAAGGTGAAACTCGACGGCCAGAGGTGGTGGTCCCTTTCATTATTGCTGGCCATAACGGGAAATTGGCCACCACGAACCATCTTTCCCCGGGAGAAGTAAAGGCGTTAGCCATATACCTTGCTAGGCATCCGTAGCTAGGGGCATAGATCTGGCAACTATCACTGCTCAACAGTCAGGGATTTAATGTCCGCCGATAGGTTGGGCACGGGGGCGTTCTACCAACTTAACGTCGGTGGTGCGGGATTGACCGTCGCGGCGCAGAGTTAACCGTATAGTGGCGTCAGGT
>CAWUNB010000327.1:0-2380 GCA_963923745.1 uncultured Thiotrichales bacterium | reverse complement strand
GCAGCAATACCTGCGTCAGCTACTTTTTCCATATCTTCGCTGTAGATTTGAACATCGAATTGCGTTCCGGAGCGGCTTATTAGCGAAGTATGCAAAGATTGATAGCCATTAGCTTTAGGAATGGCAACGTAATCTTTAAACTTACCACAAATGGGTTTATAAAGACTATGAACAGCACCGAGAGCGCGATAGCAGTTTTCTTGGTGCTCGACAATAACCCGAAAAGTACAAATATCTGGGATATCTTTAAATGATATTCCTTTTCGACTCATCTTGGTATAGATACTGTAGATATGCTTATTTTGTCTCACTATTCGGGCAGGGAGTCCTTGTTCTGCTAAATGACGCCGTAGAGAGTGGCCAATATTGTCAGAAAATTCTTTATTCTTCTCCCTGCGAGCTGATTCCCTCTTTGTTAACACTTGATAGCGATAAGGATATAAAATGGCAAAAGCTAAAATTTCTAATTCTTGGCGAATACTATTCATCCCCAAGCGATGGGCTATCAAAGCATAAATTTCTAAAGTTTCCTTTGCAATGCGCCGCCGGCTCTCCACTGGCATTGATTCCAAAGTTCGCATATTGTGGAGTCGGTCAGCTAATTTAATAAGAATTACTCGGATATCCCGATCCATTGCCATCAGCATTTTGCGAAAACTTTCCGCTTGAGCCTCGGCACGAGACGGCTTATTAAGGGGTTTAGCGATACTATCGAAGGGGCGTTCTGTTTGATTTTGCTCTCGGGAAGATTTAACTTGAGCTAATTTACTAACACCATCCACCATTTCGGCAACTTCACTGCTAAATTGGATTGCTAAGTTCTCCTTAGAAATACCAGTGTCTTCAATAACATCATGGAGAATAGCAGCCATGATGGTGCGGTGGTCTAGCCGCATTTCCGCCAAAATCCGCGCTACCGCAAGGGGGTGGTAGATATAGGGCTCCCCCGAGCGGCGAGTCTGCCCCTCATGGGCCTCAGCACTAAACAGGTAGGCGTGATAAACCTCAGAGACCTGATCGGGCTCGAGGTAGAGATCCAACAGAGGAAGCAGATCGCTGATTAGAAATCGCATAAATCGCCACAGAAAAGTGGCCTAGAAACTGACGGTGCTACCAACTCAGCCAATGGACCCAGCCGCTTCATTTTCCCGCAATTCTTCTTCGGAAACCCGCGATTCCTCACTGTGCTCCCGGGCATTAATCTGATCCAGGATAGAAGGACCCACTAATCCAGCGGATATTTCCCGTAGCGCCATAACGGTGGGTTTATCGTTCTCCTCCGGCAATAGCGGCTCAGAGCCAGTTACGATCTGGCGGGCACGCTTGGAAGCTACCAGCACTAGCTGGAAACGGTTTTCCACTTTATCCAAGCAATCAGTCACAGTAATACGGGCCATTTTTGGAAAACTCCTAGGGAGTGAGAACGAACAAAGACAATAGCAAGGAGGATACTAAAGTCCATCCAGGGAAAACAGGGCGGTGAGCAAGGGAGCGAGTAGACTAGGCCAGTAAGCGTGTTAGCAGTGGCATTAACCCCTGAATTTGACGGGTTCGTTGCAGGCGATGGCAACGGATAATGGCTTTAATGTCTTCTAGGGCAGTAGCAAAATCATCGTTGATGACGGTGTAATCAAAACTATCCCAATGGGTCATTTCAGCTTGGGCTTGAGTCATTCGATTGGCAATTACGCTGTCACTGTCTTGGCCTCGTCCCCGCAGCCGCTGTTCTAGGGCTTCTCTGGATGGAGGAAGAATAAAAATAGTCACCGCATTGGGGAAAGCTGCCCGTACTTGATAGGCTCCCTGCCAGTCGATTTCTAAAACTACATCTCGATTAGCATCCAAACGATCCTGTACCGCTTGACGGGAGGTGCCGTACCAATTCCCAAATACCCGAGCCTGTTCCAAGAAGGCACCGGCCTTCAGGAGGTCCTGAAAAGCGACTTCTGTTACATAGTGATAGTGTTGACCGTCCACCTCTCCAGGACGAGGAGGGCGGGTGGTATGGGAAACAGACACCGCAAGATCGGTTACCGATCCTAACAAGGCTTTAACCAAACTGGTCTTGCCGGCCCCGGAAGCCGCCGAGATGATGTAAACATCAGCCATGGGTGAGGTCTCCGCTTGACCTGCTGTTAGTAGAGGGTATCCACATAGAAACCAAAATGTCCCCGGTGGCGATCAGCAAAAAAATGTTCTAGAGTTTTGCGTACAGTGGTGAAAGCTAGATCGTCCCACGGGATATCTTGCTCCCGGAACAAGGCTACCTCCCGGCTTTCTTCTCCTGGTGAAAAATCTAAATCCAGTAGCTGTGACCGGAATAACAAATAAACCTGATCGACTCGAGGCAAGGTGAATAGGGTGTAGGGCGCAGTAATGG
>CAWUNB010000326.1:0-2382 GCA_963923745.1 uncultured Thiotrichales bacterium | reverse complement strand
GTGGAATCAGCCCCCCTGTCATTCGCACTAGCCTGGTTGCGCTTACATCGCCGTCCCCACTGCCGAGTTGCCTTTGGTGACTTATGGGACGTTTCTTTGAGTAACTACGATGTGGTCTATTGCTTCCTATCACCAGCACCGATGACTATTCTATGGGCCAAAGCTTGCGCAGAAATGCCCCCCGGTAGCCTGTTTATTAGCAATACTTTCCCTGTATCTATAGCCCCCCCAGCTCATCAAGTAATCGTCGTGCCAGGGGGAACAGGTCCTCTCTATTTATGGCATATGCCTCCATGACCCTTCGCGTCCGCCATCTCACCCGCTACCAATACGCTGCGCCGGTCACTTTGTGTCATAGCCAAGCTCACCTGCTGCCCCGCTCCTGTCTCAACCAGCGGGTGATCCACTCCTGGCTAGAAATCCGCCCTGGGGTGGATGTACGCCACGACCGCCAAGACGATTTTGGCAATCGAGTGACCTATTTTGCCCTCCACCGTCCCCACCAAGAATTGGTGGTCATCGCCCACGCTGATGTCCAAGTCACCCCCCATCCTCTCCCTAACTATACCGACACTCCGCCCTGGGAAACGGTGCGGGAACAACTCAGTCAGCTCACCGATCCTGCGGGTTTAGAAGCCCGCCGACTGCGAGTTGATTCTCCCCTCGCTCTCGATCCCTCTGGTGAAGCCGCCGGCTACGCCGCTCCATCTTTTTCACCGGATCAACCCATCCTAGTGGCCGTCGCCGATTTAATGGGTCGAATCCATCGGGATTTTTCCTATACACCCGGTGCAACCACCGTTACTACTTCCATTGCTAGCCTACTGGAACAACGGCGAGGGGTTTGCCAAGACTTCGCCCACCTAGCTTTAGCGTGCCTACGTAGCGTGGGGCTAGCCGCCCGCTACGTCAGCGGCTACCTGGAAACCGTACCTCCCCCCGGCCAACCCCGCCTTACCGGCTCCGACGCTTCCCACGCTTGGGTGGCCGTGTGGGTACCGGGAATCGGCTGGGTAGATTTCGATCCTACCAACAACTGTTTCCCCGGCCATCAGCACATCACCGTGGCTTGGGGCCGGGATTACAGTGACGTAGTACCCATTAAGGGGGTGGTGGAAGGCGGTGGTGGCCACAATCTGGAAGTGGCGGTGGATGTTATTAGGGGGGAGGATAGCTCTCTTTGAATTTACCATCCCGTCCAGCTTTGCCAGACCCTCTACTCGGGGAGCGGCAAAAAGTAGCCACTCGGATTAATCAATCCAGAGCCGCATATTTATCATTAGGATCTTCCGTGCTCCCTTCAATCGGCCCAACTTTGGCGACAATTTCATCCAGGATAACTTGCCGTTCTTGTTTACGCACGAGACGTTGTTCCAGGGCATCGCTCCGAATAGGAATAGTCAATTCATTAAATAATACTTGTCGCAATAGCTGGAAACCAAACAACATGAGCTGGACTTCATCATTACGAATAGTCGCTAATTGCTCAGCGCTGATCTCGTAAACTTCCTGAAAGCCCGAACTATCAATAAATTGGCGAAAGCGGTCTAAGTCGTAACAGACCATAAAAAATAATTGCAAGCTCCGCTTAGTTGCTTTACCCACCGTGGGACCAGAAGACTTCTTTTTTAGCACTAGTTGTCGCCAACCACGCCCTAATTCATCGTAGTCCGCAACGCCCTGTTCTTGCCGATATTCATCAATGGTTAATGGCCGAGGTTCTTGATGGCCTTGGCAATGGGGTTCTTGCACCACGGCATAGGCATTGCGATCGGTGTATTCATCTTGACGACGCAACGATAGCAATGCTACGGGATAATAACGGCAGGCTGTTGGACGATCACTGTAAACCTGACAACCCTCATCCGCCATAAAACGACAAGCCGTACCTTCATCTACGGGCTTTAGCTTAACCCCCACTAAACCTTCCTTTTCTAATTCATAAGGAATGGTATAGCCGCTGAGAAAATCCCCAGAAGTCATCCCTAAGCGCGTTTTCAAACGCAGAATATCGTAGGGTGTCAGGCTAATATCAATATTGCGGCAGCAGGCGTTAAAACAGGCAATTTCTTTATGACAACGAAATTGCAAAGGGGCATCGCTTTCCAATAATTGGGGAATAACCGGACTTTGGGGAAAAGGAGATTCGTAGCGGTCGTCAGTCATGGAGGAATCTTAATGTTGCGGCAAACGAGTTAGGAAACGAAATACTAAGAAACGGAATTTTCGCTTCGCAAAAAAACCGGGCGCCTTACGGCGCCCGGCTTTCACGTCATCGACAGTTAATGTCGATTAGTGGGCAGCGGGCTTGAAGAGCTTGGACTTGTCGACCAAGTCAACATGCTTGCGCTTGAACACCGTCCACTTCTTGGTGTTCTTGTC
>CAWUNB010000325.1:0-2383 GCA_963923745.1 uncultured Thiotrichales bacterium | reverse complement strand
TCCTCTCTGGTCTCGTGGGCTCGGAGATGTGTATAAGAGACAGTATCTCTCCTCGTAACAATTTTAGGACTCGAACAGTGGGATCTTTTACCTCAATAAATTCCACCGTTTCGCCATCTGCTATCCGCCGCAATTGCAAACGCCCTTCCTCTGGGCGAGCTAAGAAAGTAAAGGGGCCACTACCCAGTGGGGTAGTTGCCAAGGAATGATTTGTGGTGAGCAAGCGGGCGGGCAGAATTCCCTGGGTAAGGCGTCCAGGAAATTGGGGATCCGGTGTCTGGAGTAGAAAATCCACCCGATCCTCATCCACTACTATAATTTGCTGGATCCCTATTAGGGCTGTCCGATAGGGAGACGCCGTAGCCGGGTCTAGCAAGCTCTGATAAGTGGCTTGGACATCGGTAGCTGTTAGCCGAGTACCGTCGTGAAAAGTACGACCGCTATCCCCCAGCACAAAACGCCATCGCGTTGGAGAAAGGTGTTCCCAGTGGGCTAAATCAGGAATTGCTTGCCAGTGACTATCAAAGTCCACCAAATGACGATAAAGCAGGTGGCTGATGCGTTCACCAGCAGCATCAGTGGCGAAACGGGGATCGAGGGTAACGGGAGCTGTCGCCAGAGCAAAACGAATTCCACTCCGGGGGGGATGGCTACAACTGGATAGGCCGAAGGTAAAAATTACTACCGATCTAACCAACCAAAGGGTCAGAGGGTTACGGGCCATAATTTTAGGGAATCTTGGGGGAAGGCTGCCCACAAATCACTGTAATGAATACCTGCAGTAGGATGACGACCCATCGGCCAAACATCCGCCAGCGGTCGCAACACAAAGGCATCACGAATTATTTCTTCGCGGGGTAGCACTGGGGGCAGTGTACGAACTTGCTCGCCGTAGGCGATTAGATCTATATCTAACGGGCGAGAAGTAAATTTATCCCAGCTCCGTATTCGACCATGATTCTTCTCTTGGGCGCGTAGCCAATTGTAGATAATTAATGGATCTTCGTGGCTTTCAAATAAAATGACCAAATTAAGAAAATTATCGCCTTTAAAGCCAACGGCCATACTTTCATAAATGGGGGACTGAGTTAATTGCCCAAAACGTTCCCCCAATTCCTTAATTGCTTTTTTTAGGTGGAGGCGAGGCTTAATATTACTTCCTAAACTAAGGGCAACGGTGGTCATGTGGGTAATTGACCTCGTTCAATAAGAACTCCTACATCTCGAGCTCCCCGTACTGCACCTTGTTTATTGACTCGAACTCGAACCCAAGGGATAGTAAACTCACTTAATAAAATTTCAGCGATACGCTCAGCCAACGTTTCTACTAATTGGAATTGACTCTCTTCAGCAAAATTTATTAATCGTTTAGCAACGGCTTTATAATTCAGTGTATCCTCTATTCTATCCGTAGCAGCAGCACGATGAATATCACTGGCCATATCTAAATCGACGATAACTATTTGCTTTATTTGTCGTTCCCAATCATAAATACCAATAACAGTCTCAAGACGTAGCTCGTGGAGAAAAATAATATCCATCGTCGACATCCATTAGGGGGTTATGGGGGTATTTATCAAGCTTTGTGATAAATCTGTCCACCTTCTCGGCGGAAAGCTTCTGCCTGTTCCTGCATTCCAGCTTTTAAGGCAGCTTGTTCTTCCAACCCATGGCGCTGGGCAAAATCACGAACGTCCTGGGTAATTTTCATAGAACAAAAATGGGGACCACACATTGAGCAGAAATGGGCCAATTTATGGCCATCTCGAGGCAAGGTGCGATCATGAAATTCTCGAGCTCTATCGGGATCCAATCCTAAATTAAACTGATCTTCCCAGCGAAATTCAAAACGCGCCTTGGATAGAGCGTTATCCCGCAATTGGGCACCAGGATGACCTTTTGCCAAATCAGCCGCATGGGCAGCCACTTTATAGGCAATGATGCCTTCTTTTACATCGTTCTTATCTGGTAACCCTAAGTGCTCTTTCGGGGTGACATAGCACAGCATAGCGGTACCAAACCAGCCAATCATCGCCGCTCCAATAGCAGAAGATAAGTGGTCATAACCGGGAGAAATATCCGTCACTAAAGGACCTAGGGTATAGAAGGGAGCTTCCCCGCATACTGCTAATTGGCGATCCATATTTTCTTTAATTAGATGCAGAGGAACATGACCAGGACCTTCAATCATAACCTGGACATCATGTTGCCAAGCAATACGAGTTAATTCACCTAAAGTATCTAATTCAGCAAATTGGGCGGCATCATTAGCGTCGGCAATGGAACCGGGGCGCAAACCATCGCCCAGAGAAAAAGCAACATCATAGGCACGCATGATGTCACAAATCTGTCTCTTATACACATCTGACGCTGCCGACGATAC
>CAWUNB010000324.1:0-2400 GCA_963923745.1 uncultured Thiotrichales bacterium | reverse complement strand
GATCTATGGAATAACCCAGCCGATCCTCTGTTGATGGGATTGAAACGCAAACCCCGTCCCGTTACCGGTCGCTGTGGCCGTTGCCAGTACTTGGCTATCTGCGGTGGCAATACCCGCGTGCGGGCCCAGCAGCTTACCGGCGACCCTTGGGCGGAAGATCCGGGTTGCTACCTGACAGATGAAGAAATGGGTGATAGCGGAAAATCCGATGAACGCTCGACGGTTGGATAATTTTTTTGCTTTATTACTGTTGGGGACCGCCCTGACTTACGGCATCGGGGAGAGTGGTGCGACCGGTTCCGGGGTGATAATGGTCGTTCTGGGAATAGCGGCGGCGAAGGGCTACTGGATTGCTCGGGAATTTATGGGATTAAACCAGGTTCGTTGGCTATGGAGCGGGCTAGTCGTCGGTTGGTTGCTGGTAGTACTGGCCATTATTGCTGGGAGCTATTGGCTGGGAGGGGGATAATCGCCGTGACGATATCGACTACTCCTGTTGTGCAAGAAATACGGGCTGCCGTGCAAGAAATACCAGCGATTCGCGTTTCTTTTCCCCAACACCGAATCACTCCGCAACGGCAACAACGCTGGCGACTATGGTCCCGCAGCTTTTTTCTCGCCTTATTCATCTTGGCCCCAGTCTTTAATTTGCTGCGCTACGACCTAAGCGCCGGTCATGCCGTGATTCTAGGAATGGACTGGCGTTTGGGGATCGATGATTTCTCCGCTGGACAAATAAGCGCCAGCCAATTAGGAATGAACATTCTGCTCCGTTTATTTGTGCCCCTGGTGGGAGGAGCCGTACTTTTTCTCGCCGTTGCCCGCCGTTGGGGACGAATCTACTGTGGCTGGCTATGCCCTCATTTTTCCGTCGTCGAAACCATCAACTATTGGATGCGTCGCGCTTCCGGGCGGCCCAGCTTATGGGAAAAAAAGCCCCTCCCGGCTAAAAACCCAGACGGCAGCCCTTTTCATAGTGATCCGCGCTGGTGGTGGATCACCCTCCCCCTAGCTATTGTCTTTGCGCTGGTGTGGGCGGTGGTACTGTTGACCTATTTACTGCCTCCCGCAGAAATCTATTCCCACTTGTGGCATGGCACCCTCACCCGCAATCAAACCCTGTTTATCACCGTAGCCACGGTCTTGTTATCTTTGGAATTTTTATTCGCTCGCCATTTATTTTGCCGATTCGGTTGTGCCATTGGTTTGTTTCAAAGTTTGGCGTGGATGACCAATCGGGATGGCTTAGTCGTAGGCTTCGCCCGAAACCGAGCAGCCGATTGCAGTGCTTGCTACCGCAGCAGCGGCATGGGGATAGCGGCTTGCGAGGCCGTTTGTCCCATGCGCCTTAAACCCCGCAGCCCGAAAAATGGAATGTTCACCTGCACCCAATGTGTTCAATGCGTAGCGGCTTGCACTACCGTCCAGGGGGAAGGAAATAGCCTATTGACTTGGGTGACTCAAGAATCCGCTCGCCAACAGGAAGCTCGGGTGGGGTTATTGGGGTAGGGCGAGCGCGTATAAATTTCTTTTCAGGCAAGCAGTTGAGGCATGATAGGGGAAACCATCGCAGGGGGTTTCCATGTCAGTCAGTTTTGTCGAGCATTTTTCATGTTTAGAGGACTTTCGGGTTGAGCGTCACAAACGATACTCACTGGTGGAAATTCTATTGCTGACGGTTTGTTCGATACTCAGCGGAGCAGAAGGCTGGGAAGCCATGGAGGAGTTTGGTGAGGCGAAGATCGATTGGCTACGTCAGTTTGCGCCATTCGCTAACGGTGTACCCAAGCATGATCGCATTGCGGCTGTCATATCAAAGTTGAATCCCAAGACGTTTCAAAGCTGTTTTCGCAGTTGGACGCAAGCCATCGCTGAAATTACCAATGGTGAGATCATTGCGGTTGACGGCAAGACCTCACGCGGTTCAGCCAATCGGCGTCGGGGTGCAGAGGCGTTACACATGGTGAGTGCCTGGGGAAACCAGAATCGCCTGGTATTGGGGCAAGAAGCCACGGCAGAGAAATCAAATGAGATCATGGCTATTCCTAAGTTATTGGAGCTGCTAGATCTCAAAGGATGCATCGTGACCACGGACGCGATGGGATGCCAGAATAAAATCGCGGCGCAGATTATTGACCAAGGCGGCGATTATGTTCTGGGGCTCAAGGCCAATCAGGGTACGATGCATGAAGAGGTCAAAGATTTTTTTGCCACGGCGCACGAGGGCGATTTTGCCGAGATTAAACATGTACTGATCCCATTTCAGTTTTCGGTTTTTGGAAACGTTGATTGACGAACAGATTCCGCTCCCTTCGACTCCGCTCAGGGAGCGAGACTATCTGTCAATTAACCGATTCAGGTTATTTCAAAAACCAGAAACTGAATTGGAATTAGTATAGC
>CAWUNB010000323.1:0-2401 GCA_963923745.1 uncultured Thiotrichales bacterium | reverse complement strand
CTGGGGATATTAATGGTGATGGGATAGCTGATTTATTAGTAGGAGCGCCTTACACCGATCAAGTTGGACCTAACAGCGATGTGGGTCGTGGGTATGTTGTTTTTGGTGGACAACCCTTTGCGACTACCGTTGATCAGATGGGTACCACCGGTGACGACACTTTAACCGGGACGACGATTAGTGAGACTTTGGTCGGTAATACGGGTAATGACACCTTAATTGGGGGCGGTGGTGCCGATGTGTTGTATGGCGGTTCGGGTAACGATGTTTTTGTATTAAACGCCGACAATTTAGCTAAATTGGCCAGCGGTGTTACTAACGGTCAATTAGCGAAAGTAGACGGCGGCAGCGGTATTGACCAGATTCGCTTGGATGGAGCCTCCCTGTCCTTTGATCTGACCGCTATTAGCCATATCGCGGCGAGTAATCTCGACGGCGGCAGCCGTATTAACAGTATTGAAAAGATTGACCTGACCGGCTCAGGTAATAATGCTATCAAGATCGATGCCCGCATCATACAAGATCTAACGGGTATGAATCTTTGGAATACCGATGGTAATAGTGGAATAGCCGATAGTGTCCACCAGCTTATGGTCAATGGTAATAGTGGTGATAGTGTCGTATTAGCCGACTTTGCCAATTGGGCTAAGGGGTCCAGCTATACAGATAATGGAGCGCTATACGATGTTTGGACCAATTCTGCGGCCCGGACCCAGTTGCTTATTGAGCAAACCATTACCAGTGTAACGTCGGGGGTTTTGTAGACAAGCAAACAACCGGCGCAAATACCCCGCTCCCTTCGACTCCGCTCAGGGAGCGGTTCCATCCTGCTCGTTCCCACGCTCCTGCGTTGGGAATGCATATCAACGACCGGCGGCGAATATCCCGCTCCCTTCGATATCCCTCAGGGAGCGGATTATCCACCAGCGAGCCAACTGTTACGACTCTACTGGTGGAGGTGATTCAGTTTTATCCCTGAATAGTCCCTTCTTCATCCTTGCGGGGTGGCATCAGGGTTTCTCGGTTCAACCCTAAAACCAATGCTACTGGGCTGGCGATGAAAATAGAAGAATAGGTTCCCACCACGATACCCACCATTAAGGCCAGAGAGAAACCATAGAGTACCTTTCCTCCCCATAGAAACATGGCGATTACTGCTAGAAAAGTAGCCACAGAAGTCATTATGGTTCTGGATAAAGTTTCATTAACTGCGGTATTTACAACTTCTGGAGGGGAAACTCGGCGTAGTTTACGAAACGTTTCCCTAATTCGGTCAAAAACGACAACCGTATCGTTTAAGGAATAACCAATAACCGCTAATATTGCTGCCAATACCGTTAAATCGAACTCAACTTGGAATAGGGAGAACCAACCCAATACTAAAATAGGGTCATGGAACATGGCTACAATAGCACCCACAGCCATGCGGTATTCAAAACGGATAGCAACGTAAACCAAAATACCAAAGGTGGCAAACAGCAATGCCATCCCCCCCGCTTCTACTAACTCGCCTCCCACTTGGGAACCGACAAATTCTACTCGACGTAAGGCGACTTTTACTTTTCCACCTTGACGTAATACCTCTAGCACCTGTTCACTTACTACGGCACTACTTAATCCCTCTCGAGGGGCTAAGCGAATGAGCACATCTTGAGATGTCCCAAAGTGCTGTACTTGGGCATCCTCAAACTTCCCTGACCCCAATTGACTACGCACTGCAGATAAATCCGTTGGTTGTTCATAAGCTACTTCAATAACAGTACCGCCAGTGAAATCAACTCCCAGATTCAACCCTCGAACTATTATCAAAGATAGGGAGAGGATAAATAACACCACTGAAGCTGGAATGGTGTAATGACGCAATCCCATGAAGTCTATCTGGGTGATTTTTTTAAAAAATTCCATGCTCCCTCCCTCTTCTATACCGACAGCCGGGTCAGCTTACGCCGCCCACCGTAAACCAAATTAACAATACCGCGCGTTAGCATAATAGCGGTAAACATGGAGGTAATAATACCCAGCGTCAGGGTGACGGCAAAACCTTTTACCGGGCCAGTACCAAATAAAAACAATGCTAAAGCAGCTAACAGGGTAGTAATGTTAGAATCAGCGATGGTACTGAAAGCGCGTTCATAACCGGCAGCAATACTAGTCTGGGGAGAATTGCCATTGCGTAATTCTTCTCTAATACGCTCATTAATCAGCACGTTAGCATCCACTGCCATACCCACGGTAAGGGTGATACCAGCAATACCGGGAAGGGTCAAGGTCGCCTGAATAAGGGACATAAGAGCTACTAGTAGAATTACATTGAATAGCAATGCAGTATTAGCGATTAAGCCAAACGCACCGTAGTAGATCACCATAAATATCATTACAAATAGCGAGCCAATAATGGCTG
>CAWUNB010000322.1:0-2432 GCA_963923745.1 uncultured Thiotrichales bacterium | reverse complement strand
CCCCACCGGTGGTCCCCCCCCCCTCCTTTGCCTTGGTGGTGCGCCAAGCATTTTCTCACCGTCGTAAAACTCTGCGTAACAGCCTCCGAGAGTTGTTGGAGGAAGAGGCTATTCGTGCTGCTGGCATTGATCCCAACCTTCGTCCCGAACAACTGGGCCTAATGGAATTTGCTCGCCTTGCTGAGCAACTTTCGAGTACGCCTCAAAATCCCCAGGAATACTAATAAATGACACTAACTCCGTCAGCTCCCGCCAAAACACGTAACTGCGCTAGCAACGCCTCGGTCGGCTGACAGCGCCAGTCCGGCCCGAGGGTAAAACGGGCCTGGGCGGTGGCATTGCGGTAGTTCACTTGGACGCTGCAACGGCCGGGACGGTATTTGGCTAAAATCTTCGCCAAATTTTTCGCCCAATCCCCCTCACCGTCCAGCCGAATGAGCAAAGCCTTCGCCCGTCGCTCCCGGGCCTGTTCCAGACTCCACACCTGATCCACCGACAGACGCACGCCCCCGGAATAGTCGTCCACTGAGACCGGGCCTTCCAACACCAGTAGATTGTCTTTCACCAGCAGTTCACGAAACTGTTGGTAGGCTTCGCTGAACAACGCCACTTCCAACCGAGCGTTACCGTCATCCAGGGTCACAAACCCCATGCGGGCTCCCCGTTTGTTTTGCAGGGTACGCACCGCCAGCACCAAACCGGCCACCGTCACCTTGTCCCGGTCCTTAGTGGGCTGTAGCCGATCCAGCCGCTGGCTGGCGAGATGTTTAAGTTCTTCTCGGTATTCATCAATAGGATGACCGCTGAGATACAGACCCAGCGTTTCTTTTTCTCCGGTCAAACGGGTACGACTGTCCCAATCGGCAACCGGCTCATAAACCTCGACCGGTGCCGTAGCGGGGGACGCCCCGCCAAATAAATCCACCTGGCCTTGGGAACGATCCCGTAGATGGCGATCCGCTGATTGCAGGGCTTTTTCTAGGTTGTGGAGGAGTACGGATCGCGAAGCTCCCAAACTGTCCATCGCTCCGGCGCGAATCAGTAATTCCAGCATCCGGCGATTGGCTTTTTTCAAATCAATACGCCGGCAAAAATCGAACAAATCTTTAAATGGGCCGCTGCGCTGGCGCGCTTCCACGATGCCGGCGACGGCGGCTTCACCGACGCCCTTGATGGCCCCTAACCCATAGACCACCGCGCCGTCGTCCCGCACGGTAAACGGATAGGCGCTGTGAGCTACGTCAGGCGGCACCACCACCAGATTCATGGCGCGACATTCTTCAATCAGGGTAACGACCTTGTCGGTGTTATCCATGTCCGCCGATAACACCGCCGCCATGAACGCCGCCGGATAGTGGGTTTTTAGCCACGCGGTTTGGTAAGACACCAGGGCGTAAGCGGCGCTGTGGCTCTTATTGAAACCATAGCCGGCAAACTTCTCCATTAAATCAAAGATATAGCCCGAGGTTTCCGTTCCCACTCCTTGAGCGCTAGCACCGTCCACAAAGGTATTTCGTTGCTTGGCCATTTCCTCGGCCTTCTTCTTGCCCATGGCCCGCCGCAGCAGATCGGCTCCACCCAGGGTGTAGCCGGCCAGCACCTGGGCGATTTGCATCACCTGCTCTTGGTAGAGAATGACCCCATAGGTAGGACGCAGCACCGCCTCCAACGCCGGGTGGGGGTAATCCACCGCTGCTCGTCCGTGTTTGCGGTTAATAAAGTCATCTACCATGCCCGATTGCAGCGGCCCAGGACGGAACAACGCAACCAACGCCACGATGTCCTCAAAGCAGTCCGGTTGCAGGCGCTTGATCAGATCCTTCATCCCTCGGGATTCCAACTGGAATACCGCCGTGGTGTTAGTGGCCTTAAGCAAATCAAACGTGGGCCGGTCATCCAAGGGAATGGCACTGATGTCTACCCACGCCAGCCCTTGGGCCTGATGGCGGCGGTTAATTTCTTCCACGGCCCAATGAATAATGGTCAGGGTCCGCAGTCCTAAGAAGTCGAATTTCACCAACCCGGCCTGTTCCACATCGTCCTTGTCGAACTGGGTGACTAAACTCCCGCCCCCGGCTTCACAGTACAGGGGAGCAAAGTCGGTCAATACCGACGGGGCAATCACCACGCCCCCGGCGTGCATACCGGCATTCCGGGCCACGCCTTCCAGTTTTTTCGCCAGATCGATGAGGAAGTGCACATCCTCTTCCTCGTTATAACGGGTGCGCAGCCCCTCCTCCTGGTTCATGGCCTCATCTAAAGTCATGCCCAATTCAAAGGGCACCAGCTTGGCGATGGCATCAACAAAACCGTAGGGGTGCCCCAACACTCGCCCCACGTCCCGAATCACGGCTTTGGCTTTCATCGACCCGTAGGTGATGATCTGGGACACCTTATCCCGCCCGTAACGACTGGCGACATACTCGATAACC
>CAWUNB010000321.1:0-2460 GCA_963923745.1 uncultured Thiotrichales bacterium | reverse complement strand
GTGTATAAGAGACAGGTGTAGCGTTCTTGGGGTTTTCCAGTTTCAAAAGTCCACTTCCAGTAATAAGAGGATTTTTGCAATGGAATACCGGCAGATTTTAATTCAGAATAAATATCATATGATAAATCATATAAAGGTTTTATGTAATTAGAACCCATTTCTAATTTATTTTCAAAAGCTTTTCTTCGCTCAATAGCTTCGCGTTTTTCTTGTCCTTCCCTTTCTTTCATATCAGCCGCTATATCGGCAAAGGATTGCGCGAACACTTGACTGGATAAGACGCAGAAGAGAAAAGAAAAAATTTTATTTTTTAAACTGTTCATTTTTACCTTCTTTGCCTATTAATGAGAGGTGATATTCACCCGTACTACAAATCACAATTAGTATTCTAAAAAAGACAAGGTACCCCAGGCTATTTCCTTAAGGGACAAACAACGCGCTGTTCACCTCGCCCCACCTCAACCGTAAAATGGTAATTTATACCTTCCTATCTATCCACTCCCTAACAGGATGATCAACACCGTGAATCTTGCCCGAGGATCCTATCCCGCCATCAGAATGCGTCGCATGCGCCGGGATGATTTTAGCCGTCGCTTAATGCGAGAAACTCGACTAACCCCAGATAACTTGATTTATCCCGTGTTTATTTTGGAAGGTGAGCAGCGGCGGGAAGCCGTGGCCTCTATGCCGGGAGTGACCCGGTTGTCCATCGACTTGTTGGTGGCAGAAGCTCAAGAACTACAAGCGTTGGGAGTCCCAGCTCTGGCACTGTTTCCCGTCACACCTCCCAGCGCCAAAAGCGAAGATGCCCGGGAGGCCTATAACCCTGCAGGCTTGGCTCAGCGGGCCGTACGGGCGATTAAAACCGCTTGTCCAACATTGGGGGTGATTACCGATGTAGCGTTAGATCCCTTCACTACCCACGGCCAGGATGGGCTAATTGACCCGAGCAGTGGCTACGTCCTCAATGACGAGACGGTGGCTGTGCTGGTGAAACAGGCGTTATCCCACGCTGAAGCCGGTGCTGATATCGTGGCTCCATCGGACATGATGGACGGGCGGATTGGCGCTATCCGCCAAGCACTGGAGGGGGCCAATTATCGTCATACCCGCATTCTGGCCTACTCTGCCAAATATGCATCCCGTTTCTATGGGCCATTCCGAGATGCAGTAGGCTCTGCGGCCAATTTGGCGGGAGGAAACAAATATAGCTACCAAATGGATCCTGCTAACAGCGACGAAGCTTGCCATGAGGTGGCACTGGATCTGGCAGAAGGAGCAGATATGGTTATGGTTAAACCGGGTATGCCCTATTTAGATGTGGTACGCCGTATCAAGGATGAATTCCAAGTACCCACTTTTGTGTATCAAGTTAGTGGCGAGTACGCCATGTTGATGGCGGCAGTAAACAATGGCTGGCTAGATCAGCAAGCTATCATGGAATCGCTACTTTGCATTCGCCGGGCGGGAGCTGACGCCATCCTCACTTACTTCGCTAAACAAGCCGCCCAATGGTTGGTGCGGGGATAGTTTCAAGCAGAATCGCCTCCAAAAGTTGCCATCACTACCTCCATCAGTGCTGTAGCCACTTCGGTGTCATCTGTGAGGCTCTCCACTAAGGCTGCACGGCATGCTTCCACTGGATCAAAACCATCTCGAATGAGTAGGGCGGCGTATACCAGCAACCGGGTGCTGGCAACTTCCTCCAAATCCACGTCTTTTAGTGCTCGTAGCCGATGGCCGATGGATACCAACCGTTTGGCAATAAAAGCATCGCAGCCGGTTTCTCCCGAAAGAATAGCTTCTTCCCGTGATGAACTAGGAAAGTCAAAACGTAGGCTCACAAAACGTTGACGGGTTGAAGGCTTCATTCCCTTGAGAAAGTTCTGGTAGCCAGGATTGTAGGACACCACCAGCATAAAGGAGGAGGGAGCATCTAGCACCTCGCCAGTGCGATCAATGGGTAGTGTACGGCGGTGGTCTGCCAGGGGATGGATTACCACGGTGGTATCTTTGCGGGCTTCCACTACTTCATCTAGGTAGCAGATACCTCCCTCCCGTACTGCTCGAGTCAAGGGCCCATCAGACCAGTAGGTCCTCCCTTCCCCGATAAGATGACGCCCTACCAAATCGGCCGCAGTGAGATCGTCGTGGCAGGCCACAGTGTATAGGGGTAAACCTAGTCGGCCAGCCATGTAGGCCACGAAGCGGGTTTTCCCCACGCCGGTGGGGCCCTTAATGAGCACTGGTAGTCGGTTACGCCAAGCGTGCTCAAACAAACTAATTTCATTGCCCGCTGGTTGGTAGTAAGGCAGTTCTGCCATGTTTATTCCCCCGCTGTTAGGAAATTTAGCTTCCATAGCTCAATATACCCCAATCTTAAACACATTCTTGGACTTGTCCTAATTGCGGTGCTCTTCATGATCGGGATACCAACGCCGCCCGAAATATTTTAGCGCT
>CAWUNB010000320.1:0-2468 GCA_963923745.1 uncultured Thiotrichales bacterium | reverse complement strand
GCATTAATTAATTCTTTTTCAATTTGTTTAATATCATCAATATCCGACCAATAACCGATCATTTCTTTCGGTGTTCCATTCGGAGAAAAAACTATCCGCAATCGATCATGTACCCATCGATAATGACCATCAGGCATTTGAAAGCGATAATCATGCTGATGATGACCACGAACAAAAATTTCTTGTAAATTAAGAAATACCTCTTTGCGATCATCGGGGTGGATATGGTCAATCCAAAAATTGGGATCTTGAGTAAATTGATCGGCTTTAAATCCCATTAATTCTTGTACATTTTGGCTTACAAAAATGGTAGTGTAGGGCGGTTTAGCTTGGCAAGTGTAGATAATAGCGGGACTGGAAGAGAGGAGAAAATCAAGTCGTTCTTCATTTAGGCGTAATTCCATTTCCCGTTCTTTATAATGAGTAAGATCGGATTGGATAGTAGCCAGCGCAGTGATTTTTCCGGTGTTATCTTTAAGAGAAAAAATGGTTGCGGCCACTGGAATTTCTGCACAACTGCTCTCTTCGGTTAAAGCCAACTCTCCCTGCCAATGTCCCGTTGCCATGACAGCCGGTAATGCTTCATGAGTCACTTTATTGGCGGCCCAAGGGGGATGAAAATCACAAATAGGGCGACCAATAAAATTGGTCTGAATATCATCACCAATTAATTTTCGTCCTCCGGCATTAACATACAGAGTACGACCATTTAGATCAGCAATACCAACAAAATCCGGGGATTCATCAAGAGCCTGTAATAATTGAGTATTCCCTTCCTCCAATTTTTTTCTAGTGGTAATATCGCGAGCAATTTTTGATAGACCAACTATTTGATTTTGTTCATTAAGAATAGGAGAAATTGCTATTGAGATATGAATAAGTTGACCGTCTTTACGAATCCGTTTAGTTTCGAAATGTTGAATGATTCCATTGCGTTTAGTGTGGCTAACAATCTCAGCTTTATCATCTACAGAATCCGCTGGGAGCAATCGCAATAATGAGCCACCGATCATTTCTTCGGCGGTATAGCCAAACATCTCTTCAGCCCCTTTATTCCAGGTCATCACAATACCATCAAGGGTTTCGCTGATAATCGCATCTTCCGAAGAATTGATAATGGCTTCAAAATGTCCTAATTGAGATTGCGCCTGTTTACGCTGGGTAATATCTGTCACAAAAGAAATAAAGCGAGCGGGTCGATAACTATTGGCTTCGTTATAATGGAGCACCACTTCGACAGGGAAATCCCGGCCATCCTTAGTACGATTAATCGCTTCAAAACGTATCTGTCCTAAATGACGGAAGGATTGTATCGTATCAGCAAATTTTTCTTCCGAAAAACCGGGATCGATATCTGGAACACGAAGAGTTAGCATCTCTTCAATGCTGTAGCCCAACATACTCGCGGCTCGTTCGTTGACATAAACAAACTGTCCCGTTTCGGGATCCACCCAATAAATACCAATACCAACTTTATCCATGGAAAATTGGGTATCCTGCAAATAGCTATTTTGTTCACGCAGGAGAACTTCATGTTCTTTATCCACCAGTAGTAAAATATAACGGCGTAGCTGATTTTCCCACTGTTGACACAGAACATGAATGTCACACGGTACAAAACTGTGGTTCCGGGTTCGTATTGGAATCTCTGGAATAATTACAGGACCGGAAGAGCTATCAATATCCCGCAGTGCTCTATAGATACTGAGTCGATGGGCTGTTTCGATAAAGTAGGCGACAACATAGTGTTGCTCGGTAGAAAATGATCGCATACCAAGAAATTCGACGGCTTGGCGATTTCCCTCAATAATAAAACCTTGTTCATCCACCAGTAGCGTCGGGAGAGGTGAATAGTTGAAAAGAGAACGATATTTTTCCAAGGTTAGAGTTTGGATAACTTGGCTTTGCCGTAATTCCTGATTTTGAATCTCCAGCTCAGTCTGGTAAACACGAAGTTCTTCTATTAACTGTTGAAGATCGGCTGCCTTCCATTGCTCGGGAAGTCGGTCTAGTTCTTGCCGAGTTTGGGCGAGTGCCTGTTCTGCCCGTTGGCGTAATTCGGTGATATTGGCCATATCCATTCAGTCCGAGGTATCTAAGCCAGCGGCGAGAGCGATGCGGATCAGATCCGCGATGTTATGGACGTTGAGCTTGGACATTAGACTCTTGCGGTGAGAGACAATGGTATGAACCGTGAGGTTGAGGAGCCGACCGATCTGAGGCGAAGTCAAACCATTGGCAATGAGACTAAGCACCTCCCGTTCCCGTGGACTTAGGCTATCCAGGCCGGAAAGGTCGGGTGTCCTAATGTTCAACTCGGACTGAGATTCATTGATTAGATGGGTGACCCGTTGTAGCAGGTCTTTGCTTTCGTTTTCCAGGCGTCGGCTTGCGGTGACGTCGCGGATCACACCGATCATGCGTAGAGGGTTACCGAGTGAGTCGCGCTCGATCACCTTGCCCAAGCT
>CAWUNB010000319.1:0-2474 GCA_963923745.1 uncultured Thiotrichales bacterium | reverse complement strand
CGGTAAAAGGCGATTGGAATAATCTATCCCGTTCCATTATTCCATTTTGGGTTAATTCTTGAACAATTAATTGAATAAATTCAATTTGATTTGCGGTAGCCGTGCTATCACTAATAAATTGACTAAAAGCTTGTACGGCGGTTTCGCGATCCAGGCCCACCAGGGAGCGAATAAATAAGCCCAATCCCTGGCTTTTTTCTTTGGCGCTATGGATAAGTTCGGCGGAACCACCGGCCTCCATGAGCATCTTTTCTAATTCGATTAAATCGACAGGCGTCAACGGTTGATTGCGGCGTAGCCGTTGTAGAGAAAGGTGGGATTCATGGGCGTTGAGGAAAGCTCGGGCTTTTTCTTTAAACTTAGCCATATTTAACCCGGCACTGACGGGAGGTAAGTCAATAATAGTTTCTTCGCCCAATTCATCTTTAAAATTGGAATAGACGATTTTCTTTTGTTCTTTGGGAATAAGTTTAACCAGCGTCCTCAGTTTGATACGGACGGTTTCTAGCATCGGCGCGGTAACACCAAGCCACCATTCATCGCTGGTCAACTGTTGAATAATCCCTATTTCAGTTTTGATCGCAGGGATAGCGGTTTGGTTTTCTAATAAGCTGGCGATAGTCTGAATTTTTTCCTGTAAACTGGCTAAACGGGTTTTACCAGTTAAAACGGCTAATTGGGTGCGGAGTAGTAATAAATCGAAGCGCTTGGCTTCTTCGTCGTTATCGGTTAATTCGCTGGGTAATTCAGCGACGTGATTTACTAATTGACGTTTGTCTTCTAAAGAGAGGGTTTGCCAAACCGCTTCATGGGCAAATTTATCGACGTACTCACGCTGGGGCCGCACCACAAAATTAGCTACGTTCATAGCGGCGATATGCTGATGCAGCCATGTTGCTGTTGCTTGGCGTAGTTGTTGTTCGGTAAATTGCTCTGCGTAGGGTGGGGCCGGTTCTTCGCCGGTTTTACTGGTTTTCTCTAATTTATTATCCAATTGGCTAATCAATTGTAACCGGGTTTTGAATAAGCGGGTTGTTAGGGATTCCGTGGTTGATCCGTTCGATGGCTCGGGATTGTGGCTGAAAAATTCCAGGTTTTGGCAAAAATCGAAGATAAAGAAATTTTGCTTATCTTCTCCGGGGCCGAATAAATCTTTGCATAGGCGGGTGCCTCGTCCCACCATTTGCCAGAATTTGGTTTTGGATCGGACTATTTTGAAAAATACTAAATTAACCACTTCTGGAACATCAATGCCGGTGTCCAGCATGTCAACGGAAATGGCGATATGGGGCGCTTGCTCTTTGAGAGAGAAACTATCAATTAGCGTTTGAGCGTATTCGGTTTTGTAGGTGATAACTTTAGCAAAGTGGTCCTTATAATGAGGATAGTTTTTATTGAAACGCTGGGCAATAAAATCGGCATGAAGGCTATTTTTAGCAAAAATGATGGTTTTACCTAGACGATCACCACCAGCGACTTTTTGCCCTTTGTTCATTAGGGTTTTGAGTACTTGATCCACTGTGTCATTATTAAATAACCACTGATTGATGGCATCGGCATTGACTTCCGTTGGCGTCGTGCCTTCATTATTCCATTCAATGGAATCCCATTGTTCTTTTTCGGCTTCGCTCAATTCACTGTATTTAATGCCTTCGCGCTGTAATTTACCAGAAATAGCAATAGTTACCGGCGGGACTAAATGACCGTCGGTCACGGCTTCTTCTAAAGTATAAGCGTCGGTAGGTATGCCCGTTTCTAAGTCAAATAAGCCGTAAGTGTTACGATCAATTTCATTTCTGGGGGTGGCCGTTAAACCTACCAGGAAGGAATCAAAGTAATTAAAAATCGCTCGATACTTCTGGTACACTGAGCGGTGGGCTTCGTCAATAATAACTAGATCAAAATAGCCCACGCCAAAACGTAATGGCTCATCCGCTGCTTCATCAATTACCCCCATCATGGTTTGATAGGTGGAAACATAAACTCGTCCTTGGCTGGTTTTGTCGTGGACGAGATTAATGGGAGCGGAATCGGGGAGATAGGTTTTAAAAGCGTTGATGGCTTGATTAACGAGGGATACTTGATCCGCGAGAAAAAGCACGCGCTTGACCCAATTACTCCGCATCAGCATATCTACTAGGGCGATTACGGTTCGAGTTTTACCGGCACCGGTGGCCATTACTAGTAGGGATTTACGAATGTTTTCTTGCTCAAAAGTTTCCGCCACTCGGCGCACGGCCCGCGTTTGGTAATAACGCTCGACAATACGGCTATTGATGGTCGCGTCGGCTAATTGTTTGCGGGTGGTGCGTCGCTGCACCATCAATTCTAATTCGCTCTTTTGGTAGAAGCCTTGGACAATACGGGGTGGATAGGCGGTATCGTCCCATATCCAGTGCTCGTAGCCGTTAGAATAAAAAATAACCGGGCGCTGTCCGTATTGTTGTTCGAGGCAATCGGCATAAAGCTTGGCT
>CAWUNB010000318.1:0-2490 GCA_963923745.1 uncultured Thiotrichales bacterium | reverse complement strand
AATTAATCGGTTTTCTTGAATCAGAAATTGATTTACTGCAAGTAGAAAAAAGAATCCGTGGTCGCGTTAAGCGGCAAATGGAAAAAACCCAGCGAGAATATTATCTAAATGAGCAGATAAAGGCTATTCAAAAGGAATTGGGTGAATTAGAAAATTCACCTAATGAAGCGGAAGAACTTGCTCGTAAGATAGAAAAAGCAGGAATGTCAAAGGAAGCTAAAACCAAAGCTATTGCTGAATTGGGTAAATTACGGATGATGTCTCCTATGTCAGCAGAAGCAACTGTTGTAAGAAATTATATTGATTGGTTAGTAAGTGTGCCTTGGAAAAAACGAACCAAAGTCAGCAGTGATTTAGCAGAAGCAGAAAAAATTCTTGAGGCAGATCATTACGGTTTAGAGAAAGTAAAAGAGCGTATTCTTGAATATCTCGCCGTACAGCAGCGTGTGAAAAAGTTAAAAGGTCCTGTGTTGTGTTTGGTAGGGCCACCGGGTGTGGGTAAAACCTCTTTGGGGCAATCTATTGCACGGGCTACTAATCGAGAATTTGCACGCATGTCTTTGGGGGGCGTTCGGGACGAAGCAGAGATAAGAGGGCATCGTCGAACCTATATAGGATCGATGCCGGGTAAAATTATCCAGAAATTAGCTAAGGTAGGAACCCGTAATCCACTATTTTTATTGGATGAAGTGGATAAAATGGCTATGGATTTCCGTGGTGATCCTTCTTCTGCTTTATTAGAGGTATTGGACCCAGAGCAGAATCATGCTTTTAACGATCACTATCTAGAAGTTGACTATGATTTATCTGATGTGATGTTTGTTGCGACAGCGAATACTTTGAATATACCAGCGCCTTTACTGGATCGTATGGAGGTTATTCGTCTTCCTGGTTATACCGAAGACGAAAAGATCGGCATTGCTATTCGCTATCTAGTACCTAAGCAGATGACTGCCAATGGTGTTAGTAGCGGGGAGTTAACTATTACTGAGGCAGCATTGCGAGATATTATCCGTTTCTACACTCGAGAAGCTGGAGTTCGTAACCTAGAACGGGAAATCTCAAAGATCTGCCGTAAAATAGTAAAAGACCATTTACTGAAATCTGAAACTAAAAAGTCAGTTGTTTCTCCAAGGAATTTGGAAAAATTACTAGGTGTTAAACGGTTCCGTTATGGACGCGCTGAAGAGCACGATCAAGTAGGGCAAGTTACGGGATTAGCTTGGACTGAGGTGGGTGGAGAGTTATTAACAATAGAGACTGCTGTAGTTTCTGGAAAAGGAAAATTGACCATCACTGGAAAAATTGGTGATGTAATGCAAGAGTCTATCCAAGCTGCCATGAGTGTAGTTCGTAGTCGATCTAGTGCG
Source organism: uncultured Thiotrichales bacterium (assembly GCA_963923745.1). Taxonomy (GTDB): domain Bacteria; phylum Pseudomonadota; class Gammaproteobacteria; order CAIRSR01; family CAIRSR01; genus CAWUNB01. The sequence goes on along the minus strand of CAWUNB010000318.1, from coordinate 1,120 downwards.
CTGGGGTTAGATACCGAGTTCCACCATAAACATGATTTTCATGTTCATGTTCCTGAAGGAGCTACTCCTAAAGATGGTCCCAGTGCAGGTATCGGTATGTGTACTGCGTTAGTTTCTGCATTAACCAACATTCCGGTACGGGCTAATGTAGCCATGACAGGTGAAATTACATTGAGAGGGCAAGTATTGCCTATTGGTGGTTTAAAGGAAAAATTATTGGCGGCTCACCGTGGTGGTATTGAGATAGTTCTTATTCCAGAGGAAAATCGCCGGGATTTAGCTGATATTCCCGCTAATATCAAAAATAATCTGGACATTCGCCCAGTTTCTTGGATAGATGAAGTATTGCAAATGGCTTTGCAGCGTATGCCTGAGCCTCGACAGGCTGAGATGGAGCAAATAATCGGGGCTGAAAAGATACCTATCACAGACTCAGTTGTTTTACGTCCTCACTGAGTGATTGAGCAGAAATGTTCAATTTGTTAGTTGCTGATTTTCTAGGGATTGTTCTTGACAGAACTTTTAGTCAGTTGGTATAAAACTCGAACGGGCTGAGTAAGATTCCAATTGACGCTAAATCACCTTCCTATTGTGGGAGGAACAGCGTTCATAAAACCCAAAGGGGAAAGACGTGAATAAATCAGAATTGATTGATAAAGTTGCCGAAAAAGCTGATCTGTCTAAAGCGGCGGCTGGTAAAGCAGTAGATGCAATAGTAGATTCAATAACAGAGGCATTACAGGGAGGGGATGGTGTTACCCTGATCGGCTTTGGAACGTTCTCTGTACGGGAGCGTGCAGGTCGTTCTGGTCGTAATCCCCGCACTGGAGAAGCTTTAGAGATTGACGCCAGTAAGACCGTCGGTTTTAAACCCGGAAAGAGTCTTAAAGAAAGCTTAAAATAGATATTTTTGGAAGAAATTCGGTTACAATGCCGCCCTTCGACGGGTGCTTAGCTCAGCCGGGAGAGCGTCGCCCTTACAAGGCGAAAGTCGGGGGTTCGAACCCCTCAGCACCCACCAAAAGTTGCAGAAGTTACGGTGGTAAGTTACAATACAGAAAAACGTGGAGTGGTAGTTCAGTTGGTTAGAATACCGGCCTGTCACGCCGGGGGTCGCGGG
>CAWUNB010000317.1:0-2498 GCA_963923745.1 uncultured Thiotrichales bacterium | reverse complement strand
ATCACTATCAATGAAGCTCAAAAACCAACTCAACTCATCCATTAACTAAAGACTCCCAATGAAAGTTATCGCCCTAGTGGGTTGCTACCTGTCTTTACTGTTAACTGGACAGTTATTATGGAAGAAGGGATTAGTGCTCCAACCAGGAGTATTTGAAGCCGGTATCGGGGTGGCCTTAATCAATTTAGCCAGTTCGTGGCATATTGTGCTTGGCGTTTTTATTTATGGATTCGCTACCCTTATATGGCTGTACCTGCTATCCCGTTATGATTTTAGCTATATCTATCCTATTACCAGTTTATCTTTTGTATTGGGGATTTTCCTATCTTTGGTATTGTTAGGAGAAACTATCCCATGGAATCGCTGGCTAGGAGTCGCTATTATTTGTAGCGGTGTCTACTTAGTTTCCTTACGTTGAATAAATCGTTTTGACTGATGCAGGAACCCTGATGATCCCCCTCGATGATGTAACTGCCTGGCTACGTACTGTTCCTCAGTACCTGCTTCCTCAGCATGCTCTATCCCGGTTAGTGCATCGTTTAACTCGGTTCCGTTGGCAACCGTGGAAGCGGCTGCTCATTGAAAGATTTGTCCACCATTTTCACGTGGATATGACGGACGCTGTTCAACCTAATTTAGAAAGTTATCCAGATTTTAATAGCTTTTTTACCCGAACCCTACGGCCTGGCGCTCGCCCTTTAGCCAAGGATAAGCGACTGATCATTTCTCCCGTTGATGGGCGAGTCAGTCAAGCAGGTAAAATTGATGACAATACTCTAATTCAAGCAAAGGGTCATTTTTTCACAGTGACTGCGTTACTAGGGGATCACCCTACCCATGCTCGATCTTTTGTAAATGGCCATTACACAACGATTTATTTATCTCCTCGGGACTATCATCGTATCCACATGCCAATCCGAGGCAAACTACGAGCCATGACCCATATACCGGGGCGGCTATTTGCAGTTAATGACAGTGCAGTGAAAATAGTGCCTGAGTTGTTTAGCCGTAATGAGCGAGTGGTCTTAATGTTCGACACCGAATTGGGACCAATGGCAATGATATTAGTGGGTGCCTTGTTTGTGGGGAGCATTGAAACCGTATGGGCTGGCGAGGTAACACCCCCCACGCGATTTTTACCCCACACCCGCAATTACCAAGGCGCAGAAAATAGCGAATTGGTTTTTGATCGAGGCGTAGAAATTGCCCGCTTTAATATGGGATCGACAGTGATTCTGTTGTTTAGCCCTAATGTGATTACCTGGGAAAAGGGAATAGAGCCCCAGGCAGTGCTACGTATGGGACAAAGCCTAGCCCGCCGGGTTTAGCGCTTTACTCGGCCTGATTCTGAAATGGTGAAGGGTCAGCTAAGCAAATGACTGAGTGCGTGCTCCATACCCTCATTTTCTTGAGGAGTGCCGATGGTGATGCGTAAACAGTCAGCTAAATGGGGATGACTACCATCTAAACACTTTACTAAGATACCAGCTTGTTTAAGATCAGCAAACAACCGCCGCGCTTGACCCATTGGAGTACGCAAAAGTAAGAAATTAGCTGCACTAGGATAGACAGTTAGCCCTGGTAGGCGAGCTAATGAAGTAGCTAGTCGTTGTCGCTCCTCACGAATAATATCAGTTTGGGCAGCAAACAATTCTGGTCGTGTTAACGCTAACTCCGCTGTAAGTTGGGATAATATATTAATATTATAAGGTAAACGTAGCTTATCCAACTCATTCAACCACTCTGGTGGTCCACTCAAAATTCCCAATCGCAATCCAGCAAGGCCCAATTTAGATAAAGTTCGCATCACTAATAAATTGGGCCACTCCCCCAAGCTATCGAGAAAACTGGTTTGAGCATAAGCGTGGTAGGCTTCGTCCACTACTACTAAACCTGGGCTGGCTGCAATAATTGCTGCAACGGCAGCTGGTTCAAAAAGATTGCCTGTCGGATTATTTGGATAAGCAAGAAACACCACTGCTGGTTGATGTTGTTCAATAGCTTTCAACATCGCAGGTAGATCCAAAGCAAAATCCTCCGTTAGTGGCACTCCTACGTAATTCATTCCACTATAAAGGGCAATCATCCGGTACATAACGAAAGTCGGCTCAGGAGCTAGTATCACTCGCCCAGTTTCTGCTACTGCTAAGGCAATAATTTGGATAAGTTCGTCTGACCCATTACCTAGTAGCAATTCCATTTCCCTTGGTATTGCAAAAGCAACCCGTAAGCGCTCCTTAAGAAGATGTGCTCCTGGATCAGGGTAGCGGTTGATAGCTGCTTCTTTAATTACCCCTAGCCAGTTCTCCTTAAGTTCCTCTGGAAAAGAATAAGGATTTTCCATAGCATCTAATTTAATGAGCCCTGCCGCCGGTGGTACGTGGTAGGCGGACAGTTCCCGTATGGTTGGACGAATCCAATGGGATAGCAAAGTATGGATAGTATTCATCAAAGTCCCCGAGAAACCCCGCCCTTTAGGGCGGGGAGGAAAGGGGACG
>CAWUNB010000316.1:0-2509 GCA_963923745.1 uncultured Thiotrichales bacterium | reverse complement strand
AAGGGAGCGGACTCTAACTCGCTACTCCGTTATTATCCCACCCTCCCTTGGCTCTCCAGTGGACTGGTGTCATGTTGCGATTACGCGGTTGTGCTGCCCTGTCTCCCTTCCGTTTGGACAAGTTACTAACTCAACTTCGTCCCGGTATTCCCGGCCTCCAGGCTGTCGCAGCAGAGTGGGTGTATTTCGTCGATTTGGATCGTCGTTTGGAGGATGAAGAGCACGTCATCCTAGACCGGCTATTGGGGCGGGGGATTGAAGCTGCGCTACCGGAGGGGGAAATCCTGTGGGTGGTGCCTCGCTTAGGAACTATTTCTCCTTGGTCCAGCCGGGCCACCGATATTGCCCACCACTGTGGATTAGGAGCTGTGCGGCGGTTGGAGCGAGGGATGGCCTATACCCTGATGGGAGAGTCTCTGGGGGAGCAAGCAGCTAGCTACGGCGCTTCTCGTCTCCATGACCCCATGACTGAAACGGTGTTGTATGCCCCGGAGGAGGCTGAAGGGTTGTTCCTCAAAACCCAACCCGCTCCCCTGGCGGTAGTTGATCTGCTTGGCCAAGGTCGTAGCGCCCTGGAACAGGCCAACCAACAATTAGGGTTAGCGTTATCCCAGGATGAGATCGATTACTTGGTGGAGAATTTTGTTGCCCTCCGGCGCAATCCCACCGATGTCGAATTGATGATGTTCGCTCAAGCCAATTCTGAACACTGTCGCCATAAAGTTTTTAATGCTGATTGGGTGGTGGATGGTCAACGGGCAGAGCGTTCCCTATTTGGGATGATTCGCCATACGTTTCACCATACGCCGGAAAATATTCTTTCTGCCTACAAAGATAATGCGGCGGTGGTTACTGGTTGGCCAGGGCAACGCTTCTTCCCGTCTCCCCATGATGGGTTATATGGCTACCATCCCGAGGACATTCATATCCTTATTAAGGTAGAAACCCATAACCATCCCACCGCTATTGCACCTTTTCCCGGTGCAGCCACTGGTTCCGGGGGCGAGATCAGAGATGAAGGAGCTACCGGGCGGGGAGCTCGACCCAAAGCCGGTTTAACTGGGTTCGCCGTTTCTAACCTACGTTTGCCTGGGGCGGAGCGGCCTTGGGAACAAGATAACGGTAAACCAGGGCGTATTGCCTCTGCGCTTACCATCATGATGGAGGCTCCTCTGGGGGCGGCGGCTTTTAATAACGAGTTTGGTCGACCTGCCTTAACCGGTTATTTCCGTACCTTTGAAGAATGGGTCACTGGTCCCCAAGGGCTGGAGCTACGGGGTTACCACAAGCCCATTATGCTGGCGGGGGGATTGGGGAACATTCGCCCCGGCCAGGTAGAAAAGGGGGATATTCCTCCTGGATCGCCTTTGCTGGTGCTGGGGGGACCAGCCATGCTCATTGGTTTGGGAGGCGGGGCGGCTTCCAGTCAGGCCAGTGGAGCCAGCGCTGAACAGTTGGATTTTGCCTCGGTGCAACGGGGTAATCCGGAAATGCAGCGACGAGTCCAGGAAGTTATCGATCGCTGTTGGTCCCAGGGAGAGGCTAATCCCATTCTGTCCATCCATGATGTGGGAGCCGGGGGGCTGTCTAACGCCTGTCCAGAATTAGTAAACGATGCTGGTCGGGGCGCTCGCTTTGAGTTGCGGGCAATTCCTAACGATGAGCCAGGGATGAGCCCGCTGCAAATTTGGTGTAACGAGGCGCAAGAACGTTATGTGTTGGCCTTGCGTCCAGAAGCTTTGGAACGTTTTCAAGAGTTGTGTGAACGGGAACGTTGCCCAGTGGAGGTGATTGGGGAAGCCTCGGCAGAGCAGCACTTATTAGTGGGAGATGCCCTACTCAAGGACACTCCGGTAGATATGCCTATGGCGGTATTGCTGGGCAAGCCTCCCAAAATGCTGCGGGAAGTCCGTCACCACAGTTTTCAGCACCCAGAACTGGACTTGTCTCAAGTGGTATTGCAGGAAGCGGCCTATCGGGTACTACAACTACCGGGAGTCGCTGCCAAAAGTTTCCTCATCACCATCGGGGATCGCACTGTGGGGGGGTTTAGTGTGCGGGACCAGATGGTGGGGCCATGGCAAGTCCCGGTGGCAGATTGCGCGGTAACAGCCAGCGATTACTTGGGACATAGCGGCGAAGCCATGGCCGTGGGAGAGCGGGCACCGGTGGCGCTGTTGGACGGGCCGGCGTCGGGACGGTTGGCCGTGGGAGAAGCGCTGACCAATCTAGCCGCAGCGGCCATTGATAATCTGGGGGATATCAAGTTATCAGCCAATTGGATGGCAGCTGTTGGTCATCCTGGAGAAGAAATAGCGCTCTATGACACAGTGCGAGCCTTGGGGATGGAGCTTTGTCCAGCCTTGGGGTTGACTGTTCCGGTGGGCAAAGATTCTCTGTCCATGCGTACTGTTTGGCAGGAGCAGGGGCAACAGCAGGTAATGGCTGCCCCCTTATCAGTAGTGATCAGCGCCTTCGCCCGGGTTAGAGATGTACGCCGCTCCCTGAC
>CAWUNB010000315.1:0-2551 GCA_963923745.1 uncultured Thiotrichales bacterium | reverse complement strand
GCCCCCACGGGCCGTTACCGGAGGTTCTTATGAGATTCAAAGTAGTGACCACCCTGCTGGGCACTGCTGCCGTGGTCCTGGCGGTCAACCGAGGCGTGAGTGCCCCCGCTCCGCTCCCGGAACCGCTACCCCCGGTCATCTCGGCCGAGCAAGCCCAACAAGCTTTCTTGCTCTTGGATAGCAATCACGATGGCCAATTGAGCTATCAGGAAGGAAAAGGCGTACCGGATTTGGTGCGGGTTTGGGCCAAAGCCGATGCTAACCGGGATGGCAAGTTAAGCCCGGAAGAACACCACCATGCCCTGGAGCTGGCCCGGATCCAGCCCAAGGGCTAACGAGTTAATCCCAAAACTAGTTTCCCTAAAAACCCTTATCCCCCTTTAACTTGCGACCTGCCATCATGCCCATTCCCATCCCCAAACGTTTAACGGTACGCAATCTGGCTATCGTTGCCCTCGCTGCTCTGATTAACCTGGGGGGCTGGCTGTACCTCAATCCCACTGAAAGCGTGGTTCCTTGGTCCGGCATGATCAACGGTGTGTCGTTCTCACCGTACCGGGACAACCAGAACCCGTTAAATGGCGAACACCCCACTTCGGCGCAAATTGCCGAAGACCTCAAGCTCTTGGCCGGTAAAGTCGCCCGAGTGCGTACCTATACCTCCACCGACGGCATGGAAGAGGTACCCCGTTTGGCCGCTCAATACGGCCTGCGGGTGACCGCCGGTGCTTGGTTGGATAAACGCTTAGACCGCAATGAGCGGGAAGTTAAGAACCTCATCCGTAATGCCCGCACCTATCCCAACATCGAACGCTTGCTGGTGGGCAACGAATCGGTGTTACGGGCCGATATGACGGTTCCCCAATTGACAGAATACCTACGCCGGGTACGGGCGTTGACCCATGTGCCGGTGAGCACCGCCGAACCGTGGCACGTGTGGATTAAGCACCCCGAGCTGGTGAAAGAAGTGGACTACATCGCCATGCACATCCTGCCCTACTGGGAAGGCGTGCCTGCGGCTGACGCCGTGGATTGGGTGCTGGAGCGCGTGCGCCAAGTACAAGCGGCCTACCCCGGTAAGCCGGTCATCCTCGGGGAAGTGGGTTGGCCCTCTGCCGGTGAGCATCGCGGTATTGCCGAACCCAGTTTGGTCAACCAAGCCCGTTTCGTGCGTGGTTTCCTTAACTTAGCCGCCCAGCAAGGGTTGGATTACTTCATCATGGAAGCCTTCGACCAGCCGTGGAAGCGCACCATTGAAGGATACGTCGGTCGTTACTGGGGTTTGTTCAGTGTGGATCGCCAGCCCAAGTTCCCCTTCGTCGGCGAGATCAAGGAAAACAGTCTGTGGGGCTATCAAGCGGCTTTGGCCCTGGTATTAGCCCTGTTGCCCATGGCTTGGTTTGTTGCTCGCTTTAAGCATCTGCGTACCGAAGGCAAGTTGTTCTATGCCCTGCTGATTCAAGGAGTGGCTTCTCTGGCGGTATGGACTTTGTCCGCGCCCTTATTGTGGTACCTGGGGGGCATCGAAACGGTGATGTGGGCGGTATTACTGCCGGCCCAATTTGCCCTGCTGCTGGTAGTGCTGACCAACGGTTTTGAAATGGCAGAAATGTTGTTTGGCCGCCTGCGTCGGGTGTTCTTGCCGCAAGACCCGCCCCGGGATGCGGTATTGCCCAAGGTGTCGTTGCACCTGGCGATTTGCAACGAACCCCCGGCCATGGTGATTGAAACCCTCAACAGCTTGGCTCGCTTGGACTATCCCGATTACGAAGTGCTGGTCATCGACAACAACACCACCAATCCGGCCCTGTGGCAGCCGGTGGAAGCCCATTGTGCCCTGTTGGGATCCCGTTTCCGCTTCTTCACCCTAGGTAAGATCAAGGGCTACAAAGCCGGTGCTCTGAACTTTGCCCTGTCCGTTACTGCTCCCGATGCTGCTGTGATTGGCCTGGTGGACTCGGACTACATGGTTCGTCCTGATTGGCTGCGGGCAACTCTGCCCTACTTCCAGAAGGAACAAGTGGGTTTTGTCCAATGCCCCCAGGATCACCGCGATGGCCCGGATTCGCCCTTTAAGACCATGATTAATTGGGAATACACCGGCTTCTTCAAGATTGGCATGGTGCAACGTAATGAGCGTAACGCCATTATTCAACATGGCACCATGACCCTGATCCGCAAAGACGCTCTGCTGGAAGTGGGTCGCTGGGGTGAGTGGTGTATTTGTGAAGATTCCGAATTGGGCTTGCGGTTATTTGAAGCCGGCTATGAAGCGGTCTACCTGGAACAAGCCTTTGGCCACGGTCTGGCCCCGGACTCCTTCGCCGGTTACAAGCGCCAACGCTATCGTTGGGCCTACGGCGCGGTGCAAATTCTCAAAGGCCATTGGCGGCAATTGTTACCCGGTCGCGGTCCGTTGAGCGCCGGTCAGAAGTTCCACTTCGTCTCTGGCTGGTTGCCCTGGTTTGGCGATGCCCTGCACTTGGTGTTCTCCATGGCGGCGTTATTATGGAGTGGTGCCCTGATTGCCTTCCCCTGGATCGTAGGCTTC
>CAWUNB010000314.1:0-2554 GCA_963923745.1 uncultured Thiotrichales bacterium | reverse complement strand
GTTTATGTCCTGCGCCTCCATGATAGTGGAGGTGTCGATGGGCTAAGCCAGCTTGTTCCAATAAGGGTAAGTCAGCCAAAGCAGACTGAATTAAGCCATCGAACAGTATCGCCCCATTTGCTCCCAATACAATACAACGTTCTCCTAATTCTGCTGCTAGAGAAAGGTTATGGGTAGCAATTATTAGTGTTTTTTTGGAATGAGCTAAGGTATCGATTAACCAACCAACAGTAGCGGGATCGAGGCTGGCTGATGGCTCATCCAGCAATAATAATGAAGGGTCCAGCATTAGCAAACAGGCTAAAGCAACTTTTTGTTTTTGACCACCGGAAAGTAAAAAAGGTGCTTTATCTAGCAATGCTGTCAACTGTAGCTGTTCACTCCAGTAAGCAATTCGAGTATCAATATCCGTTAAACCTAATTGACGAGGTCCATAACTTAGCTCTTCTCTCACCGTTGGATTGAATAACATTGCTTCTGGATGTTGAAACAGTAGTACGCAATTTTGCCGAAAGTACCGACTATGTCCCTTAAGATACTGACGAGTAAGTCTATCACCTTGCCAATAAATACTACCTTCGGTTGGTTCAATAAGGCCATTTAATAATTTCAGTAAAGTTGATTTGCCACAACCATTTGCTCCCAATACAACTATCTTCTCTTCCGGTTTTACAGCAAAAGTTAACTTATTTAATATTGGTATTTCTTCTGGCCAGGCAAAAGTGACATCATTTAACTCAATCATCAAAAGCGCCTCTGGAACGCATAGCTAGCGCAGTTTCGTTAGCTGATGCTATGGATTTGTCCAGCAATGCTTGAGGTTGAGCAGCACTGTGGCGAACTCGTGCTAACCAACTAGGGGAAGCTAAATTACGGCTTTGAAATGCTAGTCGAAACTCTTCCAGAATACGCTCGAAGGTTTTTATTTGGCTAACGGCCAGGGTCGCTATCAAACGAAGTACTGGGAAGTCAGCAAGGATAGCAAATAAATTAACCGTAGCAATTAACCAAAATCCAAGGAACGCTAGCAAAATCACTCGTATATTAACGACCAATAGATAATCGCTATAAATATAACCTTGCCACAGTGCCATTACGAAATAGCTTAAACTAATAATCAGATTAAAAATAATAATCGCTATTAGAGCCCTACTCAGTAATAATCCAATCCTTTTGCCGGCAGCGACAATAGCAAACCCCAGCAAACCTATTAATATCCCCGGATGGTGAATGAAAGTAACCGCTACCACGGTGATTAGGTAGAGAATTAACGCAAAGCGATTTGACATTAGCTATAGGTTCCACTATCCAGGCATACCTATAGCAAGGGAGCAAATAGCGCTTCTAGTTCCACTTCATCTAAAGTCAAGGATTGACCTGAATCTTCAAATAACCCTCGGGCTAAATCAGCTTTTCGTTCTTGAAGGGCAAGAATCCGTTCTTCCACTGTACCCTGGGTGATGAGCTTATAAACGAATACTGCCTTATCCTGACCGATACGATGGGCCCGATCGGTAGCTTGGGCTTCTACGGCTGGATTCCACCAAGGATCGTAATGAATTACCGTATCTGCTGCCGTGAGATTTAAACCAGTTCCCCCCGCTTTAAGGCTGATGAGAAATACAGGAACTTCTCCAGCTTGGAATCGTTCCACTGGATTAGCCCGATCCCGAGTAGCTCCAGTTAATTCGACAAAGGGGATATGGCTACGACGCATTTCTTGAGCAATAAGGCCCAACATGGTGGTGAATTGGGAGAACAATAGAATGCGCCGTCCTTCTTCTACCATGGCAGGAACCAAATCCATGAGAAGATCTAGTTTGGCGGACTGGGCTGCGGAACGCCGGGCTGGAGTGGTAGCAGACAACAAGCGAGGGTCGCAACAAACTTGGCGAAGTTTGAGTAACGCTTCCAAAATAACCAGATGGCTACCGGCTGTGCCTTGCCGCTCAATCGCCTCCCGTACTCGTTTATGCATAGCTAGGCGGATACTTTCGTAAAGATCCCGCTGCGGGCCTTCCAATTCCACTAATCGGAGAATCTCGGTTTTTGGGGGTAAATCTGCGGCCACTTCTTGTTTCGTTCGACGTAGCAGAAACGGTTTTAGACGCCTAGCTAACATAGTTCGTCGGCCACTATCTCCCCCCCGCTCGATGGGAATGCGGTAGAAACGGCGGAAAGTATTTTCATCACCCAATAAGCCGGGCATCAGAAAATTGAAGATAGACCACAATTCTCCTAAGTGATTTTCCATAGGAGTACCGCTGAGACATAGTCGGTGCTGACAGGCTAAATCGTTAGCGATGCGGGTCGCTTGGGCCCGAGGATTTTTAATGATCTGGGCTTCATCCAGAATGACTAAATGCCACACCTGTTCCAATAACACCTCAGCATCCCGAGGTAGTAGGGCGTAAGTGGTTAGGACCAAATCGTAATCCGCTAACCGATCAAAATGCTGATGACGAGTTGCACCGTGTAGGGTTAATACCCGTAGCCGAGGCGCAAACCGCTCCGCTTCCCGCCGCCAGTTGGTCATTAACGAGGTGGGAGCCAC
>CAWUNB010000313.1:0-2565 GCA_963923745.1 uncultured Thiotrichales bacterium | reverse complement strand
GAGTATCGTCGGCAGCGTCAGATGTGTATAAGAGACAGACTATTATCAAAGCCATGGCCGGGAATGGGAGCGTTATGCCTTAGTGAAAGCCCAACCGGTGGCGGGCGATTTAGCTGCAGGACAAGTATTACAGCGTTTACTTCATCCCTTTGTTTATCGTCGCTATTTGGATTATGGCTCCCTTGAATCATTACGGGAAATGAAAGCCCTTATCGCTGCAGAAGTGAGACGTAAAGGGTTAGCTGACAATGTTAAGTTGGGACCAGGTGGGATTCGAGAAATAGAGTTTATTGCCCAGAGTTATCAATTAACCCGGGGTGGACAACAGCGAGATTTGCAAGAGCCCCGCTTATTGCCAGTGCTACAAGTGTTGGGGGCAGCCAATTTATTGCCAGAATTTGCCGTACAAGAATTAACAACTGCCTATATTTTTCTCCGCAATACCGAGCACCGTCTGCAAGAATTAGCTGATCAGCAAACTCAAACGCTACCAGGAGATGACAAGGGCCGCGCCCAGTTGGCCCTAGGCATGGGTTATACCGACTGGGAAGCTTTTTTGAGGGACTTAAATCGCCATCGTAGTCGAGTCCACGATCACTTCCAGCGAGTACTGGCCGCCCCCCAGGCAGAGAACGAAGAAGGAGCTACTGCTGGACTAAGGGAGTTATGGCTAGGGGTCCTGGATGGCGATCGGCAAAGCAGTCTGTTAGCGGAATTAGGAATGGGGGAAGAACTGCTTACTCTACTGGCTCGACTCCGGGGAGCGGGAGCAGTACGGGCCCTATCCCGTCAGGGACGAGAGCGGCTAGACCGACTGATGCCATTACTGCTGGCAGCAGCTGGTAGGGGTTCCCAACCACTGTTGACCATGGAGCGATTGGTGGGGGTACTGGAAGCCATTGGGCGCCGCACCGCTTATTTGGCCTTGCTAGTGGAAAACCCCCTAGCGCTGTCCCAATTAGTCCGGCTATGCGCCGCCAGCCCATGGATTGCCAGTCAATTAGCCCGCCATCCAGTACTGCTGGATGAATTAATTGATCCCCGCAGCCTCTACGCCCCTCCTCGGCGGGAAGCCCTAGGGGATGCTCTACGTCAAACATTGATGCGGTTACCGGAGGAAGATCTAGAGGGTCACATGGAAGCACTCCGCCACTTTCAGCAGAGCAATCGGCTGCGAGTGGCAGCAGCTGATGTAACCGGAGTATTACCGTTGATGGTGGTGAGCGATCACCTCACCGAGATTGCCGAAGTAGTACTGGAAGAAGTGCTAGAGTTGGCCTGGCGTCATCTGGTAGCCAAACACGGTCGGCCCGTGGATGGCCAAGGCCGGCCCTGTGAGAAGGGGTTTGTCATCCTGGGTTACGGCAAACTAGGAGGCATCGAGCTGGGTTACGGTTCCGATCTGGATCTGGTTTTCCTCCACAATGCTGATGCCAGTGGAGCCACCGACGGGCTGCGACCGGTGGAAGGAGCGGTGTTCTATGCCCGTCTCGCCCAGCGCATCGTACACATCTTGACTAGCCATACTAACGCCGGTCGTCTCTATGAAACGGATTTACGGCTGCGACCTAGTGGGGCTTCTGGATTGTTGGTAAGTAGCCAAGAAGCTTTTGCCCATTATCAGCGCCAAGAGGCTTGGACTTGGGAACATCAGGCCCTGGTAAGGGCCCGCCCCATAGCCGGAGATCGGACCATGGGAGCGACATTTCAAACCCTACGGCAAGAACTGTTATGTCGAGTGCGGGACCCCCAGACCCTTAAACGGGAAGTAGGAGAAATGCGGGAGAAGATGCGTAGCCAGTTGGGTAGCCGGGATCCCAGCTGCCTTGATGTTAAACAGGATCGAGGGGGCATCGCTGATATTGAATTTCTGGTTCAATACGCGGTGCTACGCCATGCCGCCACCTACCCAGAACTAGCCCAGTGGACCGATAACATCCGCCAACTAGATACCTTAGGAGCCACTGGGCTAATGTCCCAAGAGGACGTTGCCATCCTCCAAGAAGCCTATCGGCAGATGCGCCAAGTCGCCCATCGAGCGGCATTGCAGGAAGATTCAAGTTGTTTAGCCCCAGCGCTTTTGGCGGAACACCGAAGGGAAGTAACGCGGCTATGGCAGCAATGGTTAGGGTAGGCTTGAACTTCCGCTTGATATGCTTTGTTTTTTTAACAAACGCTTGCTAAATTGCACCGAATAGAGCCAATATAGCCCCATCTTGATGTTTTGTTTTTGGCATCCCCTGCAGTGTTTGCGAGTGGGCCGGGTAAAACCTTGAGCCTAACCTCATACCCCGGGAGCTGAGTGCAAGATCGGTGTGCACGTCCGTTTTGCGGAAAGCCTAGGATCTCGCCGACGTTTCCACCCTGAACCATTGGTTCAAGGGCAAAGGTTCGCTGCGGCACAGGTGGGGGATGCCTTCCTCTCTTCCCCCTTAAATTCGCCAATGGCTCCCCTCCCCTCCCGAGTGACGCTGCGTCGCCAGCTGCGTCGGTTGCGTCGCGCCTTGAGTACTAGTCAGCGCACCCAAGCCGCGCAACGACTAGCCCGTCGCCTGACCGGTGTTT
>CAWUNB010000312.1:0-2569 GCA_963923745.1 uncultured Thiotrichales bacterium | reverse complement strand
TCCAGGGGTGGGGGAGGGGTGGGGTGATGGCCTGGCCGGTGGCGAGGGACCAAACCCGCGCGGTCGCGTCCCGCGACGCCGTTGCCAATAGCCCACCCTGAGAATTGAAAGCGACGTGGTTGATAGCTTGATGGTGGTGCGGTAATGCATCCACACGATTAGCCGACCCGATTGGCCAAATTTCAACCTGCCCTCCTTGAGATACCACCAAATAGTGCCCATCGGGACTGAGATTAAGTTTCACCCCCGTCGGCTTTTGCGTGGTCTGAGACCAAGGGCCACTGTAGGAACGCTGATTTAAAATATCCCAGATAAAGGTATAAGTGGCCCGCATCGGTTGTGGACGTTGTTCTGTTATCAGCAGGTGCTGAGGGGATTCGGTAAATTGGACTTCTTGGATTGGTGATTTTTTTTCATCCTCCATGGGCTGAGAAGAAGCCGTAAAAGGCTTAAGTTGGGCCACGGGATTCGCCATTCGCCATAATTGTACTGCGCTGGGAGAAACGGTGGCCAAGCGATGACTGTCTGGACTGAAAAAAGCGGCTGTTATTCCGGGATACGAAATAGACCATCCCACCGGCGTTCCCTGGAGGCCATCGATAACTTGTACTTTATCTTCTCCCCACGCGACGGCGAAACGGCAATCGGCACTGAATTCGGCGTGGCGCATTTCACTACCACGTTCTATGGGTGTTCCTACCCATTCACCGCGTGCACTATCCAGTAGCCGAAAGGTTTCGCCCACCATGACTAAAGTACGATTATGAGCGGGACAGGAGGCGGCCGGCCGGCTGGTAATGCCGCTTAATTCGGCTGTTAATTCTTTTCCATTGTCCACTTTCCACACGCGCAAGGTTTTTTCTAGTGATTCACCCAGTATTAACTTGCCGCCCTGATCGAACCATACAGTGATTAAATCTTTGTCACGGGGAATAGCCGGTCCCATGGATCGGCCACTAGCGACTTCCCATACTTGTAATTCCGTGGGACGAATGGTTAACAGATAATGACCATCCGTGCTGGTGAGAAATTGGACGGCCCCCGTTATCGCTTTTTGTAGCGATTTAGGAATAGCTTGTGGCTGTAATAAATCTTGGGCATTCTTTGTGAATAACTGTAAACGAGGTGGATTGGTAGCCATAGCCATGAGTTGTTTACCATTGTCCACTGCTGCCAATCGGTAATCACAAGAAAAACGGGGAGCTAGGGTTTTCCCAGACACTAAACTCCATATCCCCATTTTTTTCCCTTCGCCGAAAACGGCATAGGGGCCAATAAAGCTACAAACACAAGGGGCGGTGGCACGGGAGCGATAGGACGCGGGAAAAGATTTATCGCTATTCATTACCGCGAGATTGAAAGTGCCAATACTTTCTTTGGTCCAGGTGAATAACTGCTGAGAGTCGGCACTAAAGGCCAGGCCAATGATGGTTTCAGAGTGGGGCGCTGATTCCCCTACCGCCTGGCCTGTTTCGGCGTCCCATAACCGGGCGATCCCATCGCCGCCAGCACTGGCGATCCAACGTTCATCCTTACTTTCCGTAACCTGCAAAACGCCCTCTGGATGGTTAAAAGTTGTCCCCACCAGAGTGCCTGTTGGCACATCCCGGATTTGCATCTCTTCTCCCGTTACGGTCAACAAACGCTGACCGCCCTGGAGAAAGCGTGCAAAGCGGATGGGGTCATCACTGGTGAACTCGGCCTCGGGTAACAACCACGACGAGTGGATAAGGCGATCCAGCAACATCCCCCGCCAAGCGGCGTTGTTGGGATCCAGGCGTACCGCTTGGGCTAAGTGGGCTAAGGCTTGACTGGGCTGCCGTTCCCGAAGCTGGGCTTCGGTAAGATTAATCAAGCCCTGAGCGTGATTGAGGGATTTGGCAGCGTTTTCAACGAGGTTCTCTCGCGCCAACCAGCCCCCGAGGGCAACTAATCCGCTGATAAGAATCAAGATTTTGCTAATTTTATCCATTTTATTTTTGCCCGTTTTGCCTGTACGCTGGCTCTCAGAGAAATAAGAGGGAGCGGTTTTGTCATCTAAGTGATTTTGTCACCCCCGCAAAAGCGGGGATCCAGAGAAACTGAAAACTGGGATATCTGCTTTCGCAACGCATGACGAATACTTTACCAGGCATGACGGGTAACTTGAGCGACAGATATTGTTCTAGAGGGAGCAAAAAATGCGTTTCCCTTATGGTTTATGTGATTTTGAAAAATTAATCAGCCAAACAGTATTTCTATGTCGACCGCACGGATCGGATTGCTTTATTAGAAAATACCGGTGACCATTTACTTTTCCTCCGGCCTCGCCGCTTTGGAAAAAGTCTGTTGTTGTCAATGTTGGATATGGCGGAAGCTTTAGAATTGATAAGAATTTTTTATAACAGCTATTGTTTTAGTGAAAGAAAAATAGATTCTATTTATAATCTAACGCTTGCGCTTTATTACCCGTTGTTGCTAGATTAGCAGATCGCTTTGGGGTAGAAGATATGCTCACAGCAACAAAAGATCAATCTGGTGTTGCGGTAAAAGATAAAACTCGGCAAGAACTAGCTGAATTACCCGTAGT
>CAWUNB010000311.1:0-2574 GCA_963923745.1 uncultured Thiotrichales bacterium | reverse complement strand
AGATCCTCTCTGGTCTCGTGGGCTCGGAGATGTGTATAAGAGACAGGCATCGTAGTTAATGGGGTCCTGTGGCAAGAAGAAGAACGGGGCTATTTTCTACCTCCCCACCGACGTTCGGTGGGTTATGTGTTCCAGGAAGCCCGGTTGTTCCCCCATCTGACTGTGGAGGGCAACCTGGAATATGCCATCAAGCGAGCCAGCCAACCTCAACTGGTAAGGGAAACGGTGGTGGCGTGGTTGGGACTAAAGCCGCTGTTGCTCCGTTGGCCAACCCATTTATCGGGTGGAGAACGCCAGCGAGTGGCCATTGCTCGAGCCCTGTTGACTTCACCTCGGTTATTACTAATGGATGAACCCCTGGCAGCTTTAGATAAAACCGCCCGAGCGGAGTTGCTGGACTATCTAGAACGGCTGTACCAAACCTTGGACATCCCAGTGCTATACGTCAGCCACTCCCAAGAAGAAGTGGCTCGCTTAGCCGATCATTTAATAAACCTAGAGAAAGGGCGGATAATAGCCAGTGAGTCCGCCCTATAAACATCCACGGTAATCGACAAAATCTATCCCACGCATGTGGGTGGGGGCTATCAAAATTTCATGCTGGCACCAATATAAATATTGCGCCCAGGTCCAGGAATAGCCAACCCCCAAAGGGAATTAGTGCCAGCAGTACCCCCTACCATTGTAACATAGGGGGGGGCTTCCCTATTAAGGGACATAGTAGCCCCCTGACCAACATAAGCTCCCCCTAGAGGCTGGTAATAGAGTTTGTCAAAGACATTCTCCACGCCAAAATCTACACGAAACTTGGACCAAGAATAACTACTCCGGAGATTTAGTAAACTATAGCCGGGAGTGGCAAACTCATTCCGTACAGCAGAAATATCTTCCTTACCCTTTACTGCTATAAGCTCTGCTCGGTTATCCCATCCAGCTATTTTTTGAGTGAGGGTGAGTTTTCCATTAACTGGCATAATGTTGTACAAACCGTCATGGCTAGCTAAATCAGTTCCATGGGTATAATTGACAACAGCTAATAGACCCCAGTTCCCCCAATTATTGTGATCAAGGGGTATTTTGCCGGAGATATCTATTCCATAGAGGCGAGCTGTCTGATTAGCATATTGGAGTTTGACAAATTGATTGACTACCGTTGAATTGGCAATAGTGTAACAAGCCAAAGAAGAAGGACAGCGAACAGCGTCAATGTAATTATCAACGTAGCTAAAGAAGGGAGCTATAATAAAATCTGAAGTTTTATCGACACTATGCCAATCAAAAGTTACTCCTAAATTATGAGCTACTTCGGCTTTTAGGTTAGGATTACCTAAATAACCGTTACCATCGCCCACAAAATTATTCATTTCTAACGCCATACCATTGGTGGACCAGGAATAGCGCTCATACAAATTAGGTGAACGGGTTTTGCGGGCATAACCAAACTCGAGAGTGTGATTCTCATCTAATACATCTTGGGCAATAGCAGTAAAATCAACATTATGATCAGTACGTTTACGGGATAAATTATTGAAATCACTGATAGTACCTACCGAGCTGGTAGCATACATGTTGCGTACACTGCCCATGATAACAGGTGCGTTAGTTTGATTATGATAGCCTTGAATATCACTAGCATCCGTTGTAACTTGTTCAATCCGAATACCCAATAGTGTTTTCCAATTTGCATTCCATTGATTTTCTAATTCTGAAAATAATCCAATTCTCTCTCGTTTCCCATCGCGAATATTCCAGAAAGTATCTGGTGCCATCCCCCCTGAGCAATTCGCTAATGCTCCGGTATAGCCACAATCAGGAACCGGTGGCCACCAATCATTTAGTTTATAATTTTGATATTCTCCCCCTAGCCGTAATATTGTTTCTTCTGATAGAAAAATATCAGCTTTACTGGAAAAACCAGTTGTTTCCGCTGAAGTATACATAGGCATGCCATTTACTGGATAGGATTTAGTTGCGTCTATAAGATCTATTAAATTTCCATAGTTATATTTTTTATCTACCCCAAAATCCATGTAGTGATCTACCGATTGATGATACGCTCGAGCCTCCAAAGAACCCCAATCTTTTTGTCCAAGATAGTGAAGATTATAGCTATATTGAGTATTTGCTAACATATCCATTCGTTGATTGGGATACAATTGATAAGGAATGTCTTGATAACCTATTCTTAGATCTAATTGATCCTTGTTCCCTTTCAAAGCAAAAGTAACTGACTGATTCCGAGTTTTATAGGCAGTTGATCCCACCACATCTCGGGCGAGAGTTTCATTGCCACGACCCGTTTCCGTAAAGCTTTTAAAGTTTTTACCAGCAGAATAATTATCGCCTTCTGCCATATCTGCTGTGTAATGAATACTGAAGCTTTCATTAGCATAGGTTGCGGCTATATTACCTCCTTTATTATTACCATTACCTCGATAAAACATTCCTATTTCTCCCTCAGTAAGGGTTTTACCGGGTTCGGCAAATTTAGCTGGCGCTGATTCCACCTTAATGGTCCCCCCTAAGCCTGTCTCTTATACACATCTCCGAGCCCACGAGACCAGAGAGGATCTC
>CAWUNB010000310.1:0-2576 GCA_963923745.1 uncultured Thiotrichales bacterium | reverse complement strand
TGTACGACATTGGTTTTAACCATTTTTTCCACGCGCCCACCGATAGTCACGGCGGCGATCTGGTTTTTATTCAGGGGCATTCCGCGCCGGGCATTTATGCTCGGGCCTTTTTGGAAGGCCGTATTAGTGAAGAACAATTACGGCTCTTCCGCCAAGAAACCCTAGAGGGGGGGCTGTCGTCCTATCCCCATCCTTGGCTAATGCCGGGATTCTGGCAATTCCCCACCGTGTCCATGGGGTTGGGGCCGATTCAGGCTATCTATCAAGCCCGCTTTATGAAATATCTTCATGATCGGGGGATTTTGGATACCAGCCAACGTAAAGTATGGTGTTTTATTGGCGACGGCGAAAGCGATGAACCGGAAGCCCTCGGCGCTATTTCCTTAGCCGGTCGCGAACACTTAGATAATTTGATCTTTGTTATCAATTGTAATTTGCAGCGTCTCGATGGTCCGGTGCGGGGCAACGGCAAAATTATTCAGGAACTGGAATCAGATTTCCGGGGTGCGGGCTGGAATGTGATTAAAGTTATCTGGGGATCCTATTGGGATCCGTTATTTGCCAAGGATACCAAGGGCCTGTTATTAAAACGCATGGAAGAGTGCGTCGATGGGGAATATCAAGCTTATAAAGCCAAGGGCGGCGCTTATACCCGCGAGCATTTCTTTGGCAAATACCCAGAATTACGGGACATGGTGGCCAACCTATCCGATGAAGATATTTGGCGCTTAAATCGCGGTGGCCATGATCCCTTTAAAGTCTATGCCGCCTATCACCATGCCGTTAATCACCGAGGCCAGCCAACGGTGATTTTGGCCAAAACGGTGAAAGGCTACGGCATGGGCGAAGCCGGCGAAGGCCAGAACATTACCCATCAAGCCAAGAAGATGGGAGAGCAGGCCCTGAAAGCCTTCCGGGATCGGTTCCGTATTCCCATTCCCGATGAAGCCATTGCCGATGCCCCGTTTTATCGCCCCCCCGAAGACAGCGAAGAAATTCGTTATCTCAAGGAGCGGCGGGCTAGTTTAGGCGGCTATTTACCGGCGCGGCGGTTAGCGGTCGCCCCGCTGGCTATTCCTGAATTTGCCACCCTGGAGCCCATTTTCAAAACAGCGGTGGATCGGGAGATGTCCACCACCATGGTGATGGTGCGTATCCTGTCTAGCTATATCAAAGACCGTAACATTGGCCGCTATATCGTGCCCATTGTCCCGGATGAAGCCCGCACTTTTGGCATGGAGGGTTTATTCCGGCAAGTCGGTATTTATTCTTCGGTGGGTCAATTGTACGAACCGATGGATTCGGATCAATTGATGTATTACCGGGAAGATAAATCCGGACAAATTCTGGAAGAAGGGATTAACGAAGCCGGAGCCATGTCGTCGTGGATTGCCGCTGGCACGGCTTATAGCAATCATGGGATTCCCATGATTCCGTTTTATATTTTCTATTCCATGTTTGGTTTGCAGCGCACCGGCGATTTAGTGTGGGCCGGTGGCGATATTCAGGCGCGGGGCTTTTTAATTGGCGGTACCGCCGGACGGACCACGTTAGCCGGAGAAGGATTGCAGCACGACGACGGTCATAGTCATTTGCTGGCCGCCACGGTACCCAATTGTGTAGCCTACGATCCCACCTTTGCTTACGAATTGGCGGTCATCGTCCATGAAGGACTACGCCGCATGTATGTGGAACAGGATCGGGTTTTTTATTACATCACGGTGATGAATGAAAACTATGCCCATCCGGCCATGCCCGATGGTTCCCGTGCTGGGATCCTGCGGGGTATGTATTGTTTGCGTTCCACCAGCGGTGATGTCGCCCGCGTTCAACTACTGGGCAGTGGCACCATTTTGCGGGAAGTGATGGCGGCAGCGGATATGTTGGCGGCGGATTTTGGCGTGGCCGCAGACATCTGGAGTGTTACCAGTTTCAACGAACTGCGGCGAGACGGTCTGGACGTGGATCGCTGGAACACTCTCCATCCCAACGAGCCTCGGCGGATTTCTTTCGTGGAGAGTTGCTTGGCCAGCCAGCCGCCGGGGCCGGTGATTGCCGCGACCGACTACATGAAAGCCTATGCCGATCAAATTCGCTCGTGGATCCCACGTCCCTACCGGGTACTGGGAACCGACGGCTATGGCCGCTCCGGTACCCGTCGCCAATTACGGCGCTTCTTCGAAGTCGATCGCCATTATGTGGTGGTGTCGGCTCTGGCCAGTTTGGCCGAGGCGGGTCAGTTACCGGCGTCTCGCGTCCGCGAAGCCATCGAGTGCTACGGCATCGACCCGGATCGTCCCAATCCCGCCCGGGTTTAACGGCCAATGGGCTTCGTGTGAGGATAGATTTCCATGGCCATTAAACAGGTATTTCTCCCGGATATTGGTAATTTCAAAGAAGTGGATGTCACCGAAGTCCTGGTGGCTCCTGGTGATTCCGTCGATAAAGACAGCAGTTTAGTCATTTTGGAAAGTGACAAAGCGTCGATGGAAGTGCCTTCCCCGGAAGCCGGGGTGGTGAAGGAAATCAAGATTCAGCCGGGCAACAAAGTATCCAGTGGTTGCTTGTTATTGCTG
>CAWUNB010000309.1:0-2578 GCA_963923745.1 uncultured Thiotrichales bacterium | reverse complement strand
CCAGTAGACCGCTGAGGTAGTGGAGCAATTCCCCACGGCGGCGAGGCGCGGGTAAAGCGGCCAAGCGTTGACGCCATTCCCCGGCTTGATGAGCGGTTTGGGTGGGCCGCTGCAAATGGGCGGTGAGGGGCTGCTGGGCACCGGGGAAACGATCCCAATCCAGAGCCACTACCGCCACTTGGGGGCTGTCATGCCACAATCCCCCCAATAGGCGTAGGGCATTGGTGGGCGGCAACAAAGTAATGCCCTGGGCCGCCAACCGTTCTTGACTGCGACTATCCAAGCGCGCCGCCATGCCCACCTCCCCCCACGGTCCCCAGTTGATGGCCAAACCGGGTAATCCGGCACGCTGGCGGTAGGCGGCTAGGGCATCCAAACCGGCGTTGGCGGCGGCGTAGTTACTCTGGGCCGGACTGGCCAATAGGGTAGTGATGGAGGAAAACAGTAAGAACGTTTCTAAAGGCTGGTGAGCCGTCAAGTGATGGAGATGCCAAGCCCCGGCTAATTTGGCCGCCAGCGGGCGGTATAGCTGTTGCCAACTCATGTCGGCCAGGGGACCGTCGTCCAGCTGACCGGCTAAGTGAATCACCCCCACCAGGGGATAATCGAGACCGGCCAACGCCTGTTGCAGAGCGGTGAAGTCGCTGACATCCACCCGCAACACCTCCACTTGGGCCGGCAGACTGGCCAACTGGGCTTGCACGGCCTCATCAGGGGCCCGGCGCGCCAACAGCACCAAGTGGCGAGCGCCCTGGGCCACTAGCCACTGGGCCACGGTCAGTCCTAATGCCCCGGTACCGCCGCTGATCAAATAGGCCCCGGCGTTGGACAGGGAAGGGGCCGCCGCCTGGTAACTCCGATCCGCTTGTAACCGTTCGCCGTAGCACTGGCCATCACGCCAAGCCACTTGCCCTTCTCCCGCCAGGATGGCCAGCACGGTATCGCTCAAACCGTCCAGGTCGTGGGCCAGGTCAACCCGGCCCAACGTCCACTGGGGATATTCGGCGCGGGCGCTACGCAACCAGCCCGACAAAGTAGCCTGATGGGGAGCGGCTAGGGTATCGCTGGGGAGAACGCCTTCACTGTGACGAGTCACCGCGATGACGGGCGGGGTTAATCCGGCGGCCAACAGTCCTTGCATCAAGACCAATTGACTGCCCAACACCCAGCGCTGTTGGCTTTCCAGGTCTAAATCCCCGTGGGCGGCCAACGGCCACAGATTGATGACGCCGGCCAAAGGCGTCGGTAATTGGCTCAGTAGAGCTTGAACCTGAACTTTGTCCAGGGGATCGACTTGACTACGGGTGACTTCAATCACGCTACGGCCCAAAGCACGCCAGGCCGTTGCCAATTCTTGCCCACCGTCCCCCCACAGCAACCAGCTACCCGTGGGTAACAACGCGCTGGCCTTGGCCAGGGGTTGCCAGTGGCGGCGATATAACCAACGCCCGGCGGGGTCAATCAGGGCCAACAGAGCAGCGCGACTGGCTTTGCGTCCTTCCAACCCAGCAAAGTAAGCCACCGGGGTGCCGCTGACGGTTTCGACGGTGATGTCTCCCACCATGCGCTGGCCGTCACCGGGACGCAGACGGGCGTAAACCCGCAAAGGTTCCGTGGTCACTCGTTGATAGACCACGACGCCCTCCATGGCGAAGGGAATGAAGGTCTCTTCCACGTCGAGGGCCGCTGTCATCACCAACACGCCAAAGCAGGTGTCGATGAAGCCGGGATGGAGAGCGAAATCCGCCAGGGCCTTAATACCGGCTGGGGCTTGTAACGTCGCCAGCGCCTCACCCTGACCGCGCTGAATGGTCTGCAACCAGCGATAACTGGGGCCGACCACGATATGGCGTTGCGCCTGGGTGGCATAGACCTGTTCCGGATCCAGCCCTTCGCCACAACGGGCCCTCAGGGCAGGCCAATCCAGGGCGGTGGGCGCGGCTACCGTGCGCTGAATGTGGCCGAGGGCATGGACCACCGGTTCTTGATCGTTAGGGGCAAAACTGGCCAACCGGAATGCCAGCTCTTCCCCGTGGGGAGTCAGGGCCAATTGCACCCGCCGTTCGCCGTCTTCGGGGATGACTAGGGCCTGGGGAAACGCCACTTGGCTCAATTGCAACGGCAAGCGGGGATCTTCGGTTAACGCCGCCCCTAGAATGAGGGCCAGATGGGACGCCCCCGCCACCACCAATTCGCCAAAAATGCGGTGATCGTCCAGCAGCGGCAACGCGGTTTTGCTGAAGGGCGTTTCGTAGAGGCGCTCTTGCAATAGAGGTGAAGCCAAGCGCCGCCCCAGCAAGGGATGGGTTAACGGCTGCTCCCCCACCAACGGATTGGTCTGGGGATGACGGGACAGGGAAACTTCGTGCCAATAGGGACGCCGTTGGAACGGATAGCTGGGTAACTCGGCCCGTCCTTGTCCTAAGACCTCGGGCCGTAGCGTCCCGCCTCGACACCAATAACCTCCCAAGGTCGCCAGGGCCTGAGTCCATTCCGGTTGATTTTGCCGCAACAACGGCAACCACGCTCCCGCGTCGGCCCCCAAGGGCGACCCCAGGGTTTCGGCCACCGTCCGTCC
>CAWUNB010000308.1:0-2592 GCA_963923745.1 uncultured Thiotrichales bacterium | reverse complement strand
ACCTGAGTCCGGCCAGTATTCGTAATGTCATGGCCGATCTGGAGGAGCTGGGGCTGGTGGCCTCTCCCCATACTTCTGCCGGACGAGTGCCCACCGCTAAGGGTTACCGTTTGTTTGTTGATCGGTTAATGACTCTCCAACCCTTAGTGGCGAACGAACTACACCAGTGGCGCGGTCATCTCGATCCGGATCAAAGTGTCGGGGAATTAGTCGCCTCCACTTCGACTTTATTGTCGGATTTAACCCGTTTTGCCGGTCTGGTGATGGTACCGCGCCAAGATACTCTGGTGCTGCGCCAAGTGGCGTTTATGGGGCTGTCGGAACGGCGGGTGTTGGTCATTCTGGTGGTCAATGATCGGGAAGTGCGGAATCGAGTTATCCATGTCGGGCGTGCCTATACCACCGCTGAATTGGACCGGGCCGCTCGTTACCTCAATGAAACTTTTGCCGGTCAGCCTTTGGAAGCCGTGCGCACCCGGTTGCATCAAGAAATCCAAGAATGCCGGGATGGCATGGACCGGATGTTGTTGGCGGCTGTTGGATCCGAAGCCTTTGAAACCCCGCCGCCTTCCCATGACTATGTCATGGCCGGTGGCGAAAATTTAGTGGGCTGTCTGGCTATCGATAGCCGGGAACAATTGCGGCAATTGTTCGAAATCTTCTCGCAGAAACGCGACATCCTGCATCTGTTGGATCAATGCCTGACCACGGAAGGCACCCAGGTATTCATCGGCGCCGAATCCGGCCATCAAGCTTTGGAGCAATGCAGCTTAGTCACCGCTCCCTACCTGGTAGACGGTCAAGCCCTGGGGGTGGTGGCGGTGATTGGCCCGACCCGTATGCCCTATGAACGAGTAGTTCCCATTGTGGAATTAGCCGCCCAATTGTTGGGCGCGGCCTTGAATCCCCACGATTGATCCCCATATAACGGCTCAAGGCCTCCACAAGGGGGCTACTGACTTTTCTTGCTCGCAACGGAGCCTCCATGACCGCTGATGCTAATACCCCCGGTGCTACCCCCATTGTTCCAGAATCGGCCATTGTTGATGAATCAATTCCCGATATTGCCAGTTCGCTGGAAATGTTTACCTTACTGGAAGACGCCCGCGCCAAAGCCGATGCCCACTGGAGCGATTTGCTCCGCACCAAAGCGGATTTGGACAACGTGCGCCGTCGCGCCGAGCGGGATGTAGAAAACGCCCATAAATTTGCATTGGAACGTTTTACCCACGAGCTACTGCCGGTGGTGGACAGCCTAGAGCTGGGATTGGCCGCTGCTGTGGATCCCTCCTCTGAAGCGGCTAAATTGCGGGAAGGCATGGAGCTGACCTTGAAAATGCTGGTGGCGGCTCTGGGTAAGTTTGGGGTCAAGCAGGTCAATCCCCTCAACGAACGCTTTAATCCCGAATTTCACCAAGCCATGACCACCCAGCCCAGCACCACCGTACCGGCTAACACCGTGCTGGCGGTTTACCAAAAGGGCTACACCCTCAACGAGCGCTTGGTACGTCCAGCCCTGGTCATCGTGTCCCAGACACCACCGCCGCCCCCCAGCGAATAAAATTTCTGAAAAGGTTTTTTTGCTCTCGGGTCTTGAAACGGCTAACCCCCGCCCCCATAGAGCGCCCTAACTAATGACATACCACCGCCGGTTATCCACCGGCAGCCGAATCAAGAACGGAGATTGAACATGGGCAAAATTATTGGCATTGACCTGGGTACTACCAATTCCTGCGTAGCCGTCATGGAAGCGGGCAAGCCCCGGGTTATCGAAAACAGTGAAGGGGATCGCACGACTCCGTCCATTGTGGCTTTTACCAATGACGGTGAAGTGGTGGTGGGGCAGAGCGCTAAACGTCAGGCCGTGACCAATCCTCGTAATACTTTATTTGCCATCAAGCGCCTAATTGGCCGCCGTTATGACGACGATGTGGTACGGCGCGATGTCGGCATGGTGCCCTATAGCATCGCCAAGGCCGACAACGGCGACGCCTGGGTCGATGTGGACGGCAAAAAGATGGCTCCGCCGGAAATTTCGGCGCGGGTGCTGATGAAGATGAAAAAGACCGCCGAGGATTATCTCGGGGAGCCGGTCACGGAAGCGGTTATTACCGTTCCCGCCTATTTCAATGATTCCCAGCGCCAGGCGACCAAGGCCGCCGGTCGTATTGCCGGTCTGGAAGTCAAGCGCATCATCAATGAACCGACCGCTGCCGCTCTGGCCTACGGCATGGATAAGAAGCGGGGCGATGCCAAAATTGCGGTATATGACTTAGGCGGTGGCACCTTCGACGTGTCCATCATTGAAATTGCCGAAGTGGAAGGGGAGCACCAGTTTGAAGTGCTGTCCACCAACGGCGATACCTTCTTGGGCGGTGAAGATTTTGATAAGCGCATCATCGACCACCTGGTGGAACAGTTCCAACGGGAAAGCGGCATTGACCTGCGTAACGATCCGCTGGCCCTGCAACGCCTGAAGGAATCCGCTGAAAAGGCCAAGATCGAGCTGTCCTCCAGCCAGCAGACGGAAATCAATCTGCCCTATATCACCGCCGATGCCTCCGGTCCCAAGCACCTGAACTACAAACTCAC
>CAWUNB010000307.1:0-2596 GCA_963923745.1 uncultured Thiotrichales bacterium | reverse complement strand
GCATCGGCTCGGGTCGCCAATTTCCCTTCCACGGCGGCCACCGACAGCCGGTTAGCATCCGCCACTAGGGCGTTGATATTGCCTTTGAGCAGCATCAACCATTCATGAATTTGATCCTGGTCAGAGGCTTTACTCATTTGAGCGGTCATATCACCGTTGGCCAAACGGGTGACGAAAGCGACTAACTGAGTTAACCAGCCATGGACGCCATTAATAGCATCCTTCATGCTTTGATGATCACCCTGACACTCGATCTCTACCCGCTCCCGCAGATTACCGCCACGGATAAGCCGCAGCACTCGATTACCTTCGGCAATGGGTACAAGAATGGCATCTAACATATCGTTAGCGCCTTTGATAATGTCGGCGTAAGCACCGGAGAACGCAGCCACATTGCCCCGCCGATTCAATTGACCTTGGCGAGAATACTCAGTCAATTGGGCAAATTCGGCCTGGAATTTTTGTAACATCAAAGCAATGTTATTAACGTTTTGCTTCATCCGCTCGTGATCGCCTTGATAAGTTTTGGCGATCAGTTCATCGATTTTGCCATTGGCAATCTGGTCTAAAACACGATTACCTTCTCCAATTGGGATGAGGATCTCATCCAGCATGGCGTTAATACCATTAACTAGCCCAGCAAAGTCCCCTTGCAGGTGTCCCACTTTGGCTCGTTCGTTGAGTTGGCCTACCGAGGATGCAGCAATAAGGCGCTGTAGTTCAGCAATTAATGCTTTCAGGTTAGCTCGTAGAGTTTCGATAGTGTCGTTGATAAAAGCTTTCTTACCAGGAAACCGTTCTAGGTGGGCTTCAAAATTTCCCTGGCCAAACTGTTCAACACAGGCCATGGCTTTCTTTTTCACCGTGATATGGCCAGCCACCATATCGTTGATGCCCTTGGCCATACGGGCGTAATCTCCGCTGTAGCGGGTTACGTCCATTACCACTTCAATATCGCCCCGCTCGTGCTCCGAGGACATGTAGCCCATGTCGGCCATTAGCCGGCACCACTGTTCAATAACGCCATTTACATCACCGAATACGTCTGCCCAGTCCCCATCAAACGCTTCTATATCCACCCGCTCACTGAGATGACCTTCTCGCAGCGCCGCTACTACCCGCTTCAGGGCTGCCATGGCCGCTGCATTCGTCTGACTGTTCACTTCCCCACCTGCTGCCATTGGGTGTTCCCCCTCGTCTATTGTCGCTGCCCCCAGCGGATTACTCTCAAAAGTTTGATGGGCTTCACCATCGACCCAAGCCAGGGGGTCATTAGGGAGCCGCCCAGATTCAGTTTTACTCGTTCGTTTTGCCATAAAACATCCCCTCAGCCCCCATCATCCGCTAATAGGGTACTCGTCAAAATCCGCGCCAGTTCCTGATAATCCTCCGCCCCAGCACTTTGGGGGGCATAATCAAAGATGGTTTTGCCATAACCATGGGCCTCCGCTAAGCGGACGGAGTTGCGAATGGCCACCGGCAACAGCAGAGAGCGAAAACGCTGGGTCATGCGCTCTCGCACTTCTTGGTGGATCTTCAACCGCTGGTCGTAGCGGCACAATAGCAAGCGCACGATTCCCCAAGAAATATTGTTGCGACGCAAGGTCATAAACAAGCGGTTTAGCCCCTGCATACCGAGGAAGTCCGGCTCTAGGGGCGTTAAGATACAATCTGCCTGGGTCATGATCTCACCGATCAAGTTATTCCAGCTCGGGGGACCGTCCAGAATAACCAACTCCTGATGAGGGATAGTCCCTACTCGCTGGTTATCAGGTGGTTCCGGATCGCCAGGGACTAGGGCCAATTTTTTTCCCAGAGGCAAGGGCTCCCCCGGTTGGCCAGCCAGCCACTTGGAAACATTCCATTCCTCAGCAACTGCCTTATGACCCACAGCGGCACTCAGGTGGGTTTGGGGATCGAGGTCTACCAGTAGTACCTGCCTTCCCCTTTGGGCTAGCGCCGCCGCCAGATTCAAAGCAGTGGTAGTTTTTCCGACGCCGCCCTTCTGGTTGAACACCAGGATATTCATTGCTGCCCCCGGTTATGCTGCGATTCCCGGTTCTCCACAAGCAGCTCGTTCCCCACGCTGGGAAGATACTAATTGGTGAATATCCAGCAGAATGGCTACCCGATCCCCGGCCTTTCCCAATCCCCGGATCATCCCTTTGCCTCCATGGTGACTACCGAATTGGGGGGGTTGATCAATGTTAGCCTCGGGGATTTCCAGCACCTCGCTGACGTTATCCACTACCAGGCCGATGGGAATATTTTCGATGTCCAGCACAATGATAACAGTACGCTCCGTATAAACTTTTTCTTCCATTCCAAAACGCAGTCGGACATCCATCACTGGAATAACTTTGCCCCTTAAGTTGATGACTCCCTTGATAAAACGAGGCACATCCGGTACTTCCATTACCCGTTGCATACCGACGATTTCAGTGACAAAGGCAATACTGATGCCATAGTCTTCGCCACCAATTCCGAAGGTCAAATACATGTTATTGATGTCATTTTCATCGTCGAACGCCAGATCCGTGCTGTCACGGGTTTGTAGCCTGGTCATTCCGCCCGTCTCTCGTGCCATGCCTCTCTC
>CAWUNB010000306.1:0-2607 GCA_963923745.1 uncultured Thiotrichales bacterium | reverse complement strand
GATCCTCTCTGGTCTCGTGGGCTCGGAGATGTGTATAAGAGACAGCTTCTTGGGCAGCCAACAGCATGGTTAGTTTTGCCACTTCCGCTACCAATGGGCTTTCGTCCAATCCCCCTTGTTCCTGCATTAAGCGTTCGCGACGCTGGGCTAATTGCCCTTGCTGTTGTTCCAAATGGGTGAGGCGAGCCCGCTCTAGTTGAGCAGCTTGATGGGGTTGTTGGGCTTGATGGGTTAAATTTTCCCAGCGAAATTGCCAATCTGCCCATGCCGCTTCTGCGTCCTCCAACTGGCTTGCACTGTCCTCTGCCAATTCCTCTGCGGTGTCTGCCTGTTCTTCTTGCAAGGCCAGTTGCTCGGCTAGCTCTGCCACTGTTTGCTGATCGGTATCCCGAGTCGCCTTGGCTTGATCCAAATTGGCCTGTTGTCGTTCCAGCTCCTGTTCCTGCCGCCGCCGATTATCTTGGGCATGGCGCAGAGTCTGCTCTAACCGGGTCACTTCGGCTGCTGCACTATAAACTCGACCTTGGGCCTGGGAAAATTGCTCGTGAGTCTCTCGAGAAGCTTCTCGAGCTTCCTCCAGTAGAGCTTCATTATGGCGTTGGCTAGACAAGTGGCGTTCTAAGTCCAGGACCAATTGGCCAATTGTGTGCTCCTGTTGTTGACGATGATGGGCTAATGCTCGCCAACGCATTGCTAATAGTTGTCCCCGTACTAATTGTTCTTCTATTTTTAGGGTTTGATAACGATTAGCGGCTTCTGCTTGGCGAGCTAAGCGATCCAATTGCCTTTTCAATTCATCTCGAATATCTGCAATACGGGCTAAGTTTTCTCGGGTTTCATTAAGTCGCGCTTCGGTTTCTTTTCTGCGTTCTTTGTATTTAGAAATACCAGCCGCTTCTTCAAAAAAGATACGTAATTCTTCTGGACGGGCTTCTACTAAACGGGAAATCATTCCCTGTTCAATAATAGAATAACTGCGAGGACCGAAACCAGTTCCTAAAAAGACATCGGCAATGTCTTTACGCCGACAACGGCTACCATTCAAGAAATAAACGGATTGACCATCTCGGGTAACTAAACGGCGAATAGCAATTTCCCCGTAACTGGCATATTGACCACCAATCCGTCCATCGCTGTTATCAAAGATCAGTTCTACCGACGCCTGCCCCACTGGTTTGCGAGCGGTAGAACCGTTGAAGATCACATCGGCCATGGACTCACCCCGAAGGGTCTTGGCAGAGCTTTCCCCCATCACCCAACGCACGGCATCGATGACATTGGACTTGCCGCAGCCATTGGGGCCCACGATCCCCACCAACCGGCTAGGTAGGTGAAACACGGTGGGATCCACGAAGGACTTGAAGCCAGAAACTTTGATACGACGTAGCTGCATAGAGAGAAGTGGACCCTTCCTAGTATCCATCGGGGGGATTAGAGCGGGCTACACTAACACAGCCGCTACCCACAGATCCCTAACCCTGTTTCTCTGACTATCCACCCCTGACTCTGACGATCTGCTCTCGGTGCAACCCACTATCGCAGGCTGAGAATACTAGACTACCGTTGCCCCCCCCTGCCAAACTGGGGTATGGTGCGGCGTCGTTGTTTACCCTTTTCCCCGTGAGCAAATCCATGAAAAAAATAACCTGGCTAGTTGGACTGGCGTTACCATTGCTGCTGATTGGTTATGTGGCTCTTGGGCCATTGATAACCGTTTATGGCATTAAAACCGGTATTGCAGAAGAAGATACTAAACGACTAGATAATAATATTGATTTCCCACTATTGCGGCAAAATCTAAAAGACCAGATCGGTGGTGCTATTAATAAAAACACTAACGGTAAATCAGCCGATAACCCATTGGCTGCTTTTGCTGCTGGTTTTGCCGGTAAGATGGCTGATAGAGTTGTGGATTCCTTCGTTACTCCTAGCGGATTAGCCGCTATTATGAGTGGCCAAAAAACAGATAAAGAAAAATCCGATGACAAAGAAGATAAACCGAAAAAAGAAAAGCTCTTTAAGGATGCCAAGTTTAGTTACGATTCTCTAAGTCAATTTTCCGCTAAAATGATTAACGAAAAAGGGAAGGAAGTCCAGTTTATCTTCCAGCGTCAAGGTCTGTCCTGGAAATTGGTGAATATTATTCTTCCGACCTAGTTCTGCCCTAATTTTGTAGTCAGAAGAAGCTAGGAGGGGGGACGCTGCTGGGTGATAATCGCTTCTCCCCCTCCGGCCTCTTAACTATCATGTCTACCCACTCCTACTTTGCTACTGCTCCTAAGGGTATCACCGGTTTACTGGCCGACGAGCTACGGGCTCTGGAGGCAGAAGGAGTTCGGGAAACCACCGGTGGAGTGCACTTTACTGGCCCCCTGGAGATTGCCTACCGCATTTGTTTATGGTCCCGGACGGCTAACCGAGTTTTGCTACCCCTAGCGGCTTTTCCTGTCACGGATGGCAATACCCTTTATGACGGTGTCCACCAGATCCCCTGGGAAGATCATCTCATTCCTGATGGCACCCTGGCGGTAGATGTATCAGGTACCACCCCTGGGCTAACCCACACCTGTCTCTTATACACATCTGACGCTGCCGACGATACTCCTT
>CAWUNB010000305.1:0-2612 GCA_963923745.1 uncultured Thiotrichales bacterium | reverse complement strand
ATTGGCGTACCAGTCAACGCTGCTAGTACCGCAGCCGCCAACGGCGTTAGAGGAAGATGCTCCAGTGATTGATGCTTTCTATGAGCCCGCATAGCCCGACGCATTTTCTGGGTATTGTGGATCATCAACATGGTTCGCTACCTCTGAAGAGAAATGCGTAGATTTATACTTACACGGTTTCAGCTTTTGTAAAAATTGAAACAAGAAACCTGAAATAAGCTAAGTATATTTCCTGTTAGTTATCCCAAAAAATATAAACAAAAACAACATAAAGGATTTTGCTTAGACAAATAAGAAAAACACACAAAATCAAGAAAATCTATCACGTGACTTATGGTGACAGTTAGTAATTGACAACTACTTGCATCCAAGTGCGCCACTTATCGTTAGATCCATCACTGTCATTGCCCGCAGCATCATGCCCAGGGTTGCCGTTGAGGGCACGGGCAACAGTGAGCTGGGTCTGAATGAAGGTTTCCGGTAACCACTGTAGACCAATACCGAGACTTTGTAGGCTATAAGTATTTGGTTGGCCAGGGACCGTCTGCCAACCATTCCAGGGGTTAAAATGTTGCCGAACCCGGCCAAGATCATAAAAACCACTGAATTGTAAATTATCAGCCACCTGCCAACGAGATTGTAAATTCAGCATCCAGCCAGCGTCCCCTGAACCTTCTCCGCCTGGGTAAGCATGAACACCATAGAGTCCACCTAGGGCAAATTTTTCAGAACCATCTAAATTGCCATTAGCCCATTGTCCTTGCAAATTAGCTAACCAAGTCATAGTCTCAGTGATAGGATTTTCTCGAGATACAGTAATATTTAATTTACTGTACCCACCATTTGTTCTAGCAGCGGCCTGATCACCTTTGTATTGATCAACATTACGAGTTAGATCTACATCCCCTATATTAATTTTAGCACTTAATCGGTTAGTCCCTCCACCAAACCAATCATCATGTAACGTGGAAGACAATCCTAAATAACCAACATTAATACGCTTATCACCTACATGGCTATTCGCCATACGATCTGTCATTTCTTTATAATCCATCCCTGCGGTAGCTGTTAAAGAGAAATTAGGATGGCGACGTAAAGGGTAACTAAGAGTCATACCACTGGTAAAAGAAGTACCATTAAGATCTGCGGTACTAACTGATTTCAACACTTGATAATTTAAAAAAGAGGCGTTAATTCCACCTATCAACCCTGAACTCCCTAAAGGACGAGAAAAGCCTATTCGATTATAGAAACTACCTTCAGATTTCAGAGCATTCCATTGAATTTGATCTGCATCGCCAAAAGGATTATTAAGAGAATTTGATAGAGATAATTGCCAAGGACCGGTACCTTTAGAACCGGTATTATCAATAGTAAGACTACCGCTGGTCAGAGGGCCATCTTCGATGTGGAGGAGAATGTCGCTCTCATCTGGATTACTTCCCGCTTCCAGTACACTAGTCGCTGTTAACACCCCGGGTAATTCTTTGAGGCTAGCGATAGCTTCATCCAGCACCCCAGGACGTAGCGATTTTCCCAGGGGGGTCCAAGCTTCTACTAATTTAGCGGCTAACGTTGGATTTAATCGAGATCCCGGTGTTGGATCTAGTTTTATTTGCCCCAAAGTAGCTTCCACAACCACAATTTCTACAATGCCATCTTGAATAGTTTGCGGTGGTAAATAAGCATGGGCCAAGTAATCATGTTGGCGGTAGTAATCACTGATCTTCCGACTAGCCGCCTGTAAATCTTCTAACGTCAACTCTCGTTGAGTATATTCTTTGATAATATCCTGTAGCTCCGTTTCAGAGAAACGAGTTGCTTTAATTCTAAATCCAGCAACAAAAATAGTTTCTCCTTCATTCTTTGGTAGATGAATTTCCACTGGAGCTGGTTTTATCGGAGCTAAAGGAGCAGGTGCCAATTGATTTTTGCCAGTAGAACGTTCTATTTCCCGTAATAAATTGCTGGCATCAGGCAAATTCTGAGCGAATGCCGTTTTCACAATTAGTGTCGCTAATAGTGCAGTAAAAATTTTTTTCCAGGCTGCTGTGTACATTATTTTTCCTATTACATATGGATGTATTATTAAACAATAAATGTCTAACCAAATTAAAGACAAATCCCAACACCAAACAACGAAACCCAGCGTATGATCCAGCTCATACAGTCATCTCCAGAATTTAAAGTGCCCTCTTCCCAATCCCCCCATAAGGGGGGCAATACAGAGACTAGCCCAACATGGAAAATCGATCGGATTACCTTATTATTGGTGGCGGTATTTCTGGACTAGCCACCGCTTTTTTTCTCCAACGCCGAGGCCATTCTGTCCAGGTACTCGAGACTGCTTCTCAACCGGGGGGTAGTTTACGCAGCCACCAAGAACAAGGGTTTTTGATAGAAGCTGGGCCCAATTCCACCTTGGAAAATACCGATGCCCTAGGAGAATTAATAGATGGCACAAACATCAGAGATCAACTTCAGGTAGCCAACCCCCTAGCCAAACGCCGCTATATCCTAAAAAACGGTCAGCTAGTTCCCATGCCCCTCGGGCCGGGGGCGTTCCTTTCCACCCCCCTGTTTTCCCGACGTGGTAAGTGGCGGTTATTGGC
>CAWUNB010000304.1:0-2615 GCA_963923745.1 uncultured Thiotrichales bacterium | reverse complement strand
CCAGAGGCAGGGCCCACAGGGCCATATAGCTATTGGCGGCGTCAAAAGGGCCGCCGCTGGTGGCAGCCGAGAAACCCCGTTTTAATTGATCAAGGGCACCATTGAGGAGGGATAACCAATCCCCACCGGCCTGTTGAGCGGCCTGAATGGTTTGGAAAGCGCGGAAAAAATCGCCGGTAAAACCATTAAACGAGGCGGCTTGATCGGCCATCCGCTTGGCGCTGTCGGTAGCGGCTTGAGAGGCATTCCCAGCGGCGCTCCACAACCGGGTAAGGTTGTCCTGCCAAAATTTCAGGGGATCCAGGGGAGCATTATTGGCAGACATCGCTTGCTGGGCGGCATTGGACCAAGATTCCCAGGATTTGCGCTGAACATCCGTCCAGGCCTGTAACCAATCGGTGGTTGCTTTTTCGGACATAGTGCTACGTTCCCTTCTGAAGTTATCGCGATGGAGAGGGGGGTATCCGGACCCAAGGGAGTCTATACTTCGTTTTTTTGCGCTGCAACAAAATAGAACCAGGCAACAAAACTATTCTAGCTTCCCCATCTCCATCGTGGGGCAGTTTTCACGGGATTCCCTTCTCTGCGGGCCGACAAATAATTCCAAACTCGCTATCATCCGCTCCCGTAACGCCCTGCCCTAACAAGGAGGCTTATTGTGCGTCTATCCCTTTCCCTGTTTGCCCTGTGCTTGGGCATGATCACCACCGTTGGAGCCGCTCCTATGACTGATACCTCCCCCCGCGTTCGTTTGGATACCAACCATGGCTCCATCGTGCTGGAATTGGACCAGGCGAAAGCGCCGAAAACAGTGGAAAACTTTTTGTCTTATGTCCGCTCGGGGCATTACGATAAAACTATCTTTCACCGCATTATTAGGGATTTTATGATTCAAGGAGGTGGTTTTTCTGAAGATTACGCCCAAAAGTCCACGCAGAAACCCATTCAGAACGAAGCCGATAACGGACTAACTAACGATCGGGGCACCATCGCTATGGCCCGCACTTCCGATCCCCACTCAGCAACAGCCCAATTTTTTATCAACGTGGTGGACAACGGTTTCCTGAATTTCCGTAGCAAAAGTACCCAAGGGTGGGGTTATACCGTGTTCGGTAAGGTTGTAGAGGGGATGGACGTGGTTGACCAGCTCCGGGCTCTCCCCACCGGTTCTGGTGGTCCCTTCCCCACTGATGTCCCTAAAACACCGGCTGTGATTGAGAAAGCCACAGTGGTGGAAGGCGGCTAACTGCTCGCAAGACTCAACCCCTGCTGGAGGATTCCATGGATTCCTTCTCTGCTTACACCGCCGTTAAGACAATCCATGTGACAGCGGTTATCGTCACTGTTACTTTTTTTCTCGTACGGTTGGGGTGGATGTTGGCAGACTCTCCTCGTCTGCAAAGTCGCTGGGTGCGCACTTTACCTCATGTTAACGACACCCTATTGCTGATCAGTGCCATTGCCCTCAGTGTGTTAGCCCAGCAGTACCCCTTTGTGCAGAGCTGGATCACTGTCAAGGTGCTGCTGCTACTGCTGTACATTGTGTTTGGAACCATTGCCCTCCGTCGTGGCCGGACTAAGTCCATTCGTCTTGTTGCCGGAGGGCTGGCACTGCTGACGGTGGGCTACATTGTGAGCGTTGCTGTCACCAAAAATCCCTGGCCCTAAGGTGAGGCCATGAAGGACAACCAAACCAAAGATAATCAAACCAAAGATAAAAGGGATAAGAAAGGCAAAAAAGACAAAGGGAATGAGAAGAAAAAAACCACCGTGGTGCAGGTGAGACGAAGCCACGCTCAGGTAGGGTTGTTGTTTGCTCTGTTCGTTATTCTATGGGGGTTAACCCCCATGGACCTCATCACCAGTCTCTTGTGGGCATTGGGACTTAGTTTCGTAGTCGTACCCGTTGGTATGGCTGTCGCCAATGCCATCGATCAGTCGGTCCAAGCCAAGGAACGCATGGCCCAGTTGGCTTACTTTCAGGCTAAGTTTCCTTGGTACGTGGAGAAGTTAAAAATCAAACGGCTAGCTGGACGACACGAGGACGAGTATGGTCACTTTACTGATCAGCCTTGGCGTCAAGAGGTCAAGCGATTTCTTAAGGAAGAGATAGGGCCTTTACCCGGTAAGACTCAACAGTTTTCGTCTCTTGAACTGTACCAAATGGTGGATCAGGCAGTGAAGGACGCTTTCACCGAAGAGGAGCTACACCAAACATTCCATGTGGATATGACAACAGAGGGCTACGCTACCTATTGCGCCCATCTATTGAAAGAACACGGCTGGACTGTGGAACCCGTCAATTCTGGTACTGACGGGGTGAATCTGTTGGCACGTCAGGCGGGACATAACGTTGCTTTATTGTGCCGCCGTCACCATACCCCTGCAGACGCTTCTCCCATACCGAAGATTGCCCGTGGAATGGAGATATTAAAAGTGATTCATGGTGCTTTAGTCACCCCCAGTGACTACGCCGAGCCGGTCCGCATTCAAGCCCACGTCCTGAATATTCACTTGCTACATCACCAAAATTTATCTGCTCTAGCTGAACTGATTATTCCCCCCCCTAAGGAACCAGAACCTGTCTCTTATACACATCTGACGCTGCCGACGAT
>CAWUNB010000303.1:0-2619 GCA_963923745.1 uncultured Thiotrichales bacterium | reverse complement strand
TCCTCTCTGGTCTCGTGGGCTCGGAGATGTGTATAAGAGACAGGCAGTAATGGTTTTCTCCGTAAGGGCACACTGACCAACACGGAGACAAGCAAAAAAATCATCCCCTAAATTTAATTCTACCACTGCCTCATAAATCCCCGTTCCCTGAGGAGCTACCTCCACTACACGAACCCCAGCCAAATAAGCATCAACAAAAGTACGTACATCCTCCTTCTCGACAACTAGGCCAGTTACCGTCGTTTGGCCATTTATTTGCAAGCCATACACCTGTTCGGCCAGATTCCGTATAGCGGTGAGGGTCGCCGCCCGTTTAGCTATCAACTGACGTTGAGAAGGAGAAATTTGGTCATCCGGATACTCTGCAGCGACTCCCCTGGCTTGTAGAGTTCGGGCCGGAGATATTTCCTTATCGGGCAATAGCGCTGCTGGCAAGGCTAAACATCCCGTTAGCGACAGTGCCATCCCACTCACCCCCATCACAGTTAGTAGGGTTATAAATGATTTTTGGGGGATTGCACCCTTGCTCGAGCTTGCCTTCACCGATAATCTCCTAACAGTTAGAGCGGTCGTTGACAACCCTGAACAGGCCGATGTTTTTTGACTATCCAATAACTCTCCCCTTTCCCTACTTCTTTGCGAACTCCCATGGATAAGGCCGTTTTAAAGTTTCCCTGGCAGAACCAAGCTGACTGTCGCCAGTGCGCTATCCGTCATCTCGTGCTGTTCTCTGGCTTAGAGGAAAGCGATTTTGACTTAATTCATCGGCCCATCGACACCTTGCAATTGGAGAATGGCCAGACCCTCTACTGCCAGGGAGACAAGGCTCACGCCCTCTTTACCGTTCGTCACGGTTTGGTGAAATTGGTCCAGTACGCCGCTGATGGCAACCAACGCATCGTGCGGTTACTGCGAACGGGGGATGTGATGGGTCTGGAAGCGCTGGTGGGTCACAGCTACGACCATGATGCCGTAGTCCTACAACAGGCAACCTTGTGTCGACTACCTGTGGATCTGGTGCGTTCCCTGGATCGGGAAAGCCCCCACCTCCACACTGAACTCATGCGCCGTTGGCAGCATGCCCTGAGCGAAGCCGACGCCTGGCTTACCCAGCTCTCCACCGGTCCTGCCCGTACTCGAGTCGCCCGCTTATTATTGCGGTTGACCGATCCAGCTACTCAAGCTTGTACCATTCTAGGACGGGAAGACATGGGGGCAATGCTTGGTATTACTACCGAAACCGCTAGTCGTACCGTGGCGGCCTTCAAACGGGAGGGCATTGTAACGGAAGGACACGGCGCAGCCACCCATTGCGACTTAGCCAAGTTACAGGAAATCGCGGACGACTAGAGTGTCGCCCAGCGTGATACTAGCATTCGGCTATTGACGCTCAGTTCTTCCATCGCTAGGATGTCGCCCTTCACGACGTTCCCCGGTAGCTCAGTCGGTAGAGCAATCGGCTGTTAACCGATCGGTCGCTGGTTCGAGTCCGGCCCGGGGAGCCAAAAAATCATAAGCCCGCTTTCTAGCGGGCTTTTTTATTGTGGGGTTTTAAACTCGGTGATCCTGCCCATTGCCAAACGCGAGCTGCGGTCCCTGTTTATGTCGCCTCGCCCCTGGTGGGTATTGGCCATCGTCCAATTTATCCTGGCTTACTTATTCCTCTCCCACTTGGCTACCTATCTAGCCTACCAACCTCAGTTATTAATCACCGAAGGTGCCCCTGGTGTTACTGCAGGTGTTGTTGGCACCTTGTTCAATGATGCAGCTGTGGTCCTACTGTTTGTTACCCCCCTCATCACCATGGGGCTTATCAGCGAAGAGCTACACACCCGAACTATCAACCTCTTGTTTTCTTCTCCCCTATCGAGCTTTGCCATCATTTTGGGTAAATATTTGGGGGCAATGGCTTTCCTTGCCATACTACTTGGCTTAATAGGCTTGATGCCCTTGGGGTTACTTTCAAGCACGGAGCTGGACTTTGGGTTACTGGGAGCCGCTTGGTTGGGTCTCATGCTACTGGTGGCAGCTTCTGCTGCGATTGGGCTGTTCGTTTCTACCCTGACAGCTTCTCCGGCACTGGCGGCTACTGGGAGTTTTAGTTTGTTACTGTTGTTGTGGATCGTTGATTGGGCAGGAGACAGCCTGGGTAACGTGGGAGAGTTGCTGCGCTATCTTTCCCTGGCCCACCACTACCAGGCCCTGCTTCAGGGACTGTTCGATAGCGCCGATTTGGTTTACTACCTGTTACTAAGCGGGGCTTTCCTAACTCTAGCGGTATGGCGCTTGGAAACCCACCGGCTCGCTACCCACTCCTTTCCCTAAACGGGGATGGCCAGGATCCTGGCCGGTGAGTTTCCCCCCAAACGACTCAAACTTGTCCAAATGTTCCTACTCTACTGTCACCGACTTTGCCAAATTA
The DNA here is from genome assembly GCA_963923745.1 of uncultured Thiotrichales bacterium. GTDB lineage: Bacteria > Pseudomonadota > Gammaproteobacteria > CAIRSR01 > CAIRSR01 > CAWUNB01. Next base: position 197 of record CAWUNB010000303.1, on the reverse strand, counting down.
CGGGGTTGGTCTACATCGGTTCCTTTAAGCACAGCGGTATGGTAAGCCAGCAATTGCAGCGGGATGGTGTAGACCATAGGAGCGGTGATATCTCCAACCTTAGGTAAATTAATAACTCGTATTCCTGGGGCTTCCTGGAAAGAGGCTTCGCCGTCAGCAAAGACATATAACTCCCCTCCCCTTGCCCGTACTTCTTG
>CAWUNB010000302.1:0-2662 GCA_963923745.1 uncultured Thiotrichales bacterium | reverse complement strand
TGCGCCCCATCAGACTGTCATCCGCTAGTAGCACTTCTAATGCCCCCTTAATGATGGCCAATGGGGTGCGCAATTCATGGCTGGCAGCGGCAGCAAACACCTGTTCTCGCTCGATAAAAGCATGTAGCCGTCCGAGATAGCGATCAAAGGCACGGGCCATTTCTCCGACTTCTCCTTGGGGAAAATCAGCCGCCAAGGGGGGAAGCGGATCTTCTGGACCCCGTCCCCGTACCCGTCGTGCCAGTTCTGTGACCGGCGTCAGTAGACGTTTAGCCAACCAAACCCCCAAAGCCGCTGACAGCAGGGCTGTGAAAGTTACTCCTCCTATCAATAGCGCCATGAAACGACCATCGCGACGCCGGGTTGCCGTTAAGTCATGGAATAAAAAAAGCCGCCGTCCACTGCGTTCCGCCACAGCCAGACGGTAGGGAATGTCGTCCCACAGGAGGTCATGGTGACCAATCGCTAAGTGTTGTAATCCATGGGGAGGTTCTTCGGCTCCAGGAGGTAGACCAGCGAGATTGTTGCCAGGGAGGGGGGGGAGAATGAGGAGATAGCCCCGCACAGTAGCAGTCATGGGGGGCAACGAACGGGGATTGCGAGCGAGTCGCCCCAAATAATCTTCTACTTCTGCATCAAGGGATTCATCCACTAGCCGTTGCTCTAAGTCCCGGGAGGCTAGATACATTCCCCCCGCCAACAACATGCCGGCAACCGCCCCTACTAACGCAAAGGCGAGGGCAACACGGGGGCGTAGACTGTGGGTGAAGGGGGTCATAAAGACTCCGGAAGATGAGAAAACGGTGGCGGATCCCCTAAACGGTAGCCTAATCCCCGCAGGGTATGTACTAATGGCAAAGAAAAGGGTCGATCCACCGCCGCTCGCAATTGGTGGAGATGACTCCGAAGCGCATCACTATCCGGAGGGGTATCTCCCCATACTGCCCGTTCTAGCTCTCCCCGGCTAACGACCCGAGGGGCGGCCCGCACCAAAGTTTCCAGTAACTTTAGGGGGATGGGAGGAAGCTCGATGAGCTGGTCTCCCCGCCATACTCTGAGCGTATTGGGTTCAAAGCGAAGGTCGGCTATTTGCAGCACGGTAGGATCGCTAGGGCAACGTCCGCGCCGAGCCAGGGCCAGTAATCGGACCTCCAATTCAGGCAGGGCAAAGGGTTTCACTAAGTAATCGTCGGCACCACAAGCAAATCCCTGCAATTTGTCCTGCAAAGTATCTCGGGCAGTGAGTAATAACACCGGTACCCGCCGTCCTGCTTGTCGCAGGCGAGAGCACACCTCCAACCCATTTAGCCCAGGGAGCATGATGTCCAACACCACCGCATCGAAGCGATCCGCTAAGGCGTGGCCCAATCCGCCATAACCATCATAAGCCACCTCCACGAGGTGACCATGTCCCTCCAAGTGATCACACAAGTTGGCCACCAAATCAGGATTGTCTTCAATAACTAGTAAGTGCATGGGCTAGCTGGGATAGTGGGGAGCGGCATGATAGTCCAGGGGGGTGTGTATAATCGCCAAAATTTCTATGCTGTACCAGGCAAGGCTCCGGGGGAGCGGTAAGCCGCTAGGACACTAAATCGATAGCGCCACAGGTATTCCACCATGTCCGACAAAGCCGTACTGGTCATTGAGCGCGATGAGCACCGCCACCAGGAGATCAAAGCAGGATTAGAGTTCATGGGTTACGGCGTCCGTTCAGCAAAAAGCTGTTTGGAGTTAGCTACCATCCTTGCTGAAGCAGCCCGTCCAGAAGTGGAAGCTGTATTATTAGGGGCCTGCGACACTCCCCGTGGCCAAGGGGAATTGCTTCGCCAGTTACGGGCCCATGACGCAGCTTTACCCGTGGTACTACTGACAGAATCAGGACGGGAGATCCCGTTAGCTCGAGATGTGGCGGGTGTTGCTTTTAGTCGGTTGGAATACCCCGTCCGTTATCAACCTTTAGCGGATGCGCTCCAGGGAGCCCATCTCTATCGAGAAAGCCGCCAACGCGCTCAACGTAGCAGTCCTCCCTTGTTTCGTAACATGGTGGGCAACAGCCCCCCCATGCGGGCTATCCGCAACTTGATGCACCAAGTAGCGGAAACCGATGCATCTGTACTGATTCTTGGCCAATCGGGTACTGGCAAAGAAGTGGTTGCCCGCAGCCTCCACTACCATTCTGCCCGTCGCCATGGTCCTTTCGTGCCGGTGAATTGTGGTGCTATTCCTGCTGATTTATTGGAAAGCGAGCTGTTTGGTCACGAAAAGGGGGCCTTCACCGGAGCCATCAGTGCCCGAGCCGGTCGCTTTGAGTTGGCGGAAGGAGGAACGCTGTTCCTCGATGAAATCGGTGATATGAGTCTGACTATGCAGGTCAAACTCTTGCGGGTACTCCAGGAACGCTGCTTTGAACGAGTAGGTGGTAATAAAACGATACAGACTAACGTCCGCATCATCGCGGCTACCCATCGCAACTTAGAGGCTTGGTTACAGGAAGGGAAGTTCCGCGAGGACCTATACTATCGTCTCAATGTTTTCCCCATCGAAATGCCGTCACTGCAAGAGCGTCAAGAAGATGTCCCATTGCTGATTGACGAGTTCGTCCATCGTATTGAAGGGGAAAAGCGGGGCTCGGTGCGTTTTACTGAGGCAGCGAAGGCTA
>CAWUNB010000301.1:0-2663 GCA_963923745.1 uncultured Thiotrichales bacterium | reverse complement strand
CGGCAGCGTCAGATGTGTATAAGAGACAGACCAAACACCAGGCCCGAGCGGCCTGTGGAAGTTTGTCAGTTGATTATGATGATTAACCAAAAATTTTCCCCCTTTCCCCTAGTAGCGAGCATTGAATAATGACCAGCGCCGAGATCCGCCGTGCGTTTCTGGAGTATTTCCGTAGCCAGGGCCATACGGTGGTCCCCAGTTCTTCTCTTATTCCTGGTACCGATCCGACTTTATTGTTTACTAATGCCGGGATGGTGCAATTCAAAGATGTTTTTTTAGGACAGGAAAATCGTCCCTATTCTCGTGCAGCAAGTAGTCAGCGTTGCGTGCGAGCTGGTGGTAAACACAATGATCTAGAGAATGTTGGCTATACCGCCCGCCACCATACTTTTTTTGAAATGTTGGGCAATTTTAGTTTTGGGGATTATTTTAAGCGGGACGCCATTCAATTCGCTTGGCGCTTGCTAACAGAAATATTAAAACTGCCACCGGAGCGGTTATGGGTAACGGTCTACCAGGAAGATGATGAAGCAGCGGACATCTGGCTAAAAGAGATGGCTATTGACCCTAACCGGTTTTCCCGCTGTGGTGCCAAAGATAACTTTTGGTCCATGGGAGATACCGGTCCTTGTGGTCCTTGTAGCGAAATTTTTTATGATCATGGGCCCGATATTGCTGGTGGACCACCGGGTTCACCAGAAGCCGATGGCGATCGCTATATTGAAATTTGGAATCTGGTATTCATGCAGTTTGATCGAGCCAAAGACGGCTCCTTAACTCCCCTTCCTAAGCCTTCTGTAGACACTGGGATGGGGTTGGAACGGTTGGCAGCAGTATTACAGGGCGTACATAACAATTATGACACAGATTTATTTCAGCCCCTGATTCAAGCTGCCGCTGCGCTGGCCGGTATTACCGATCGCCACCATACCTCATTGAAAGTAATTGCTGACCACATTCGGGCATCTGCTTTTCTGATTACCGATGGCGTGCTTCCCAGTAACGAAGGGCGGGGTTATGTACTGCGACGCATTATTCGTCGAGCACTGCGCCACGGCCATCAATTGGGTATCACTCAGCCTTTTTTCCATCGTTTAGTGGTTCCTCTGGTGGCGGTAATGGGAGATGCTTTTCCTGAACTGACGGCAGCCAGCTCCCAGGTCACTCGGGTGCTATCCCAGGAAGAAGAGCGTTTCGCTGAAACACTAGGGCAAGGAATGGCTATCTTGGAACAGAGTATGGCTCGCCTCAGCGGACAGGAGATCCCAGGGGAAACGGTATTCCGGCTCTATGACACCTACGGCTTTCCGGTAGATTTAACGGCTGATGTGGCACGGGAACGGGGTTATACCCTGGATATGGCTGGCTTCGAGGAAGAAATGGAAGCCCAACGAGAACGAGCCCGAGCCGCTAGCAAGTTTCAAATGGGAGAACTAGTAACAGTTGATGGATTGGGGGAAACAGATTTCCAGGGTTATCAGCGCTTGACGTTGGCAGATTGCCCGGTGACAGCCCTCTACCAAGGAAACAGGCCAGTAACGAGGGTGGCTGCCGGAGAAGAAGCCATTGTGGTATTGGGGAGTACGCCCTTCTACGCCGAATCAGGAGGGCAAGCGGGGGATCGGGGACTACTTCAAGGAGGAGATACCCTGTTTGCTGTAACAGATACCGTTAAGTTATCGGGTAAGCATTTTGGTCATGTGGGGACATTGCAGCAGGGGCAACTGACAGTAGGGAAAGAAGTGGTTGCCCAGGTGGATGAGGGCACTCGTCAGGCAACAGCCCGTAACCATTCAGCAACACATTTGCTCCACGCTGCCCTGCGACAAGTATTGGGTAGCCATGTCATACAAAAAGGTTCTCTGGTTAATGGGACACGCTTGCGTTTTGACTTTGCCCATTTCCAGCCAGTGAGTGGAGAAGAGTTGCACCACATTGAAGATTTGGTGAATGAGCAGATCCGAGCTAATTTGCCGGTGGAAACTCGGCTTATGGCGGTAGCAGATGCCATGGCTAGCGGCGCTACCGCCCTGTTTGGTGAAAAATATGGGGAAGCGGTACGGGTATTGAGTATGGGGGATTTTTCTCGGGAACTGTGTGGCGGTACCCACGTTGCCCATACCGGGGATATTGGTTTATGCAAAATTGTTGCTGAAGGTGGCGTAGCTGCTGGGGTGCGTCGAATTGAAGCCGTGACCGGGATTAACGCTTTAGCCTGGATTCGGGAAGGTGAGGAACGATTAGCGCGGATGGCCGAGCGACTACGGGCCAGTCGGGATACCGTGGAGGATAAAGTTATTGGCTTAATGGAGCGAAATCGTCATCTGGAGAAAGAGTTAGAACGGCTTAAAGAGAAACTTACTCAAAGTGCTGAAGTAACCCATCAAGCGGTAGAGATAGCAGGCATTAAGGTTCTCGCAGTGCGTTTGGAGGGTGTGGATAGCAAAGCCCTGCGGACTGCGGTGGATCGTTTTAAAGACAAGCTGGGGGAATCAGTCGTAGTGGTAGCTTCGGTGGAGGGGGATAAAGTTAGCCTGGTGGCCGGGGTTACTAAAGGGGCTGGAATCCACGCCGGTAATCTAATGCAATGGCTGGCCGCCCAAATAGGGGGTAAGGGGGGAGGGCGTCCCGATATGGCTCAGGGTGGAGGCTGTCTCTTATAC
>CAWUNB010000300.1:0-2675 GCA_963923745.1 uncultured Thiotrichales bacterium | reverse complement strand
GAACGGGAATACACATAATCAAGACCACTTCGTAATTTACTGTCCATCCCAGTCCAATTCATTCCGATACCGGCGGTGTCTACTTGGTCTTGCTCATTCCCCGTCCACAGCGAAGTAACCATCATCCCAGCCTGTTCGGACTTAACATTGTCTCGGGTGAAGAAAAAGTGAAACCCAAGATTTTCCTGAACAGCCCAGGCCAGATCAGCACTGTAGGTAGTATCTCGATCGCTAGTTAACCCTAGGGGTGAATTGCTGTAATCGTCTTTTGCAAAGTCAACCCCGAAACCAACGCTGATTTTCTCCACCGGCTTGAGGGTGAAAGACAACCCACCCTTATTACGATCACGGTCCGCCAGGTAATACTTACGTAATAAAGGATTTTCACCAGGTAGGATAAGAATTGAAGGACTATAAGAATCCCCAGTCCGCTTAGCTGTAGATAAATTAACTGCAACATCTACCCAGTCATAGGGAGATAGGGTGAGTTTAGTCCAACCGGTATTTTCCTGAGTCTGCTCTCGATCTTGGTAGGTTCGATCAAAAACTTCATAATTTAAACCACCTGACAAATGACTTTCTTTGGTCAATCGATAATTAGCAGACGCCTTCCAAGTATTACGGGTGTAACTATAGGGCAAATTGCTCCGGGATCCCGTTATCGGCGTAGTGGACGTATCACCTAATACATAGCTGTAAAGAGCCTGATCGGTTTGATTATCTCGATCGTAATACTGGTATTCTGCGTTCAACCCCAAATCATTTAGCAGGCGAGAGGTTAGCCGTACTTTGGCGGAAGTTACGTCCACCTGACCATCTAGGGACGTGCGTGGTAGCGGCATTGCACCAATGGTGGTGTTAACTGTGGCCGGAAGAAAAGCATCATCTTGAGTCATGGTGCCATGGGCAAAATAGCCAACTGCCCGCGTTTGCTCGCTAAAGTTGTATCCTAGAGAGCCAAATATCTGCTGGAATTCATTGTCAGGTGGTAAGGCAAGTTGCCCCCCAGATACACCGGTGAAGGGATTTTGCCAATTCAAAGCGTTAAGATTGTCCCTGAAAAAGGAGCCGTAATAACCCACTTCTCCCTGTAATTGCCGATCAGCATAGGACAGGGCCAAGTTGAACTGATCTGTTCGATAGTCCACTGGTGAAGGCAATAACACCGAGCGGGCGGTACTGACATCTGATCCGATAAAAGCACTCTTAATACGAGTTCCTTCCTGGGTATCCCGAGTCAAGCGACCATTGACTTGCCAGCCTTCTGCAACCTGATAAGAAAAACCACCTGCCAATCGTTTCCGATCGGTACCAATACTCACTGGATGGAGTGCGCCCGGTAAGCCGGTCATCCCCGTCGTAGTGTTGGACTTTATCCAACCTACGGGCAACCCCAAAGCATCCCCCCCTACTCCTGAATAGGGTGTCTGTGTCCCCTCAATCCGGTAAAAGGGCTGCTGGTCATAGTCTAAAGAGACTTTATAACTCCCTTCCTGTCCCCCCTTAACACCCAGAGCGCGGGAATCCAGCCCCACGTCACGGGCTTGAGCGTTCAGATAGCTTCCTTCAGTTCCCCGGTAGCGCAACTCACCGTTAGCGACAGCAGTAGCTCCCTTATCCGTCATCCCGCTGAAGCGACCGAAACGTAGCGAGTCTTGGTTTTGGTAAGCAACGCCCCCCTCAACAAATCCACTTGTGGTACTAGCTGCCTCTTCTTCAGGACAACTCTTACACTTCCACTCCGGCGGTGGGCTAGAAGGCAATGGACCAGCGGCTCCAGCGGCAGCTGCAGCTAGTAATAAAAAAGGGGCGGTGGCGATGTTTTTGTACATGACACGACTACCTCGCAGGCCAGAGATCAGCGGGTTAAGGTGACGCCAGAAGGATGGTTGGATCCGTGAACCTGGGAATGACAGTTCTGGCAACCTTGAGCTAACAGTGCGCGGTCACCGGCCAAGGTAGAACCGTGGGGTAAACCACCGCCGTCATAGGCCACACTGGGATGTCCTGCTTGGGAATGGCACTGCTGGCACAACAGCGGCGACCGCTTTGTGAGCAGAGCCGGATTGTTGGATCCATGGGGAGAATGGCAAAGAGCACAGTTTTCGCTAACGGGAGCGTGCTCCCACAGAAATGGCCCACGAGTTTCCGCGTGACAGGTGTAGCAGGTTTCATTAACACTTGGCTTGACCAGTAGGCTTTCTCCTGGTCCACCATGAGCGTTGTGGCAATCGGTACAAACCATCTTGCCGAACCCAAGAGGGTGGGCATACTGGCGCTTGCTGTCAGCCCACTGCTTGCGGTGACAGGTACCACAGGCATCGGCCTGCTCAGTACGGCTAAGCATGGGATCGCGACCGTTGTGAACTTTGTGGCACTGACTGCAAGTAACGCCTTGTTGGTGATGTTCGCTACCTTGCCAGCTGACGTGAGCAGCGTCTTGGTGACACTCTAAGCAGGCAGCGTCTTGGTCCGCTGTAGGAGTGCTACTATGGGGATGGAATACTACTGGAGGCATTACCCCGCCTTCTTTTTCACTCTTCTGCGAGTGTTTTTGCCCCTTAATATGAAGGGAGCCAGGACCGTGGCACGCCTCACACTGAAGCTTAGCGAATGGACTACGGGGGTCAGAACGCTTGCCATGGACAGTACGGAAACTGTCTCTTATACACATC
>CAWUNB010000299.1:0-2677 GCA_963923745.1 uncultured Thiotrichales bacterium | reverse complement strand
CAACGACCAGCCAGTTTTCCGCAATCTGTTATTCTGTGCGGTGTTCGGGATGTTCGCGATTACAGAATACATACTTCTCATCAAGAAATTATTACCGGTGGCTCGGCTTTTAATATTAAAACAAAATCACTACGCTTAGGTAATTTTACTCAAAAAGAAACTGAAAATTTATGGCGTGAATATGAATTAGAAACCGGTCATGCTATTGATCCGGCTATCTATCCTGAATTGTGGCTTGATACCATGGGGCAGCCTTGGTTAGTTAATGCTTTAGGCTATGAATTAACTTGGGAGGATCGTGATTTACGTAAACATTATGACCGTCCCATTACGTTATCAGCCTATCAAGCCGCTCGAGAGCGGTTAATTCAAAGCCGCGCTACTCACTTAGATCAATTGACATATAAATTACAGGAAGATCGAGTACGACGGACTATTGCACCAATACTAAGTGGGAGAACAACAGAGGAACAAATTCCAGAAGACGACTTACAGTATAATGAAGATCTGGGTCTTATCCAAACACGCCCACAATTACGGATTGCCAATCGTATTTATCAGGAAGTTATTCCGCGAGTATTGACTTGGACTACTCAAGTCATGATTACCCACGAACAAGTTTGGTATGTTCGTGCCGATCGTCAATTAGATTTTCCGAAATTACTCACCGCTTTTCAGCAATTCTTCCGCGAACACTCAGAAGCTTGGTTAGAAGGTTTTTCCTATAAGGAAGCCGGTCCACAATTACTTTTACAAGCTTTTTTACAACGCATCGTCAACGGTGGTGGACGGATTAATAGAGAATATGGTTTAGGGCGTAAACGCACTGATTTATTAATAGAATGGCCATTAGATGAAAATCAAGGGTTCTTTGGACCAATTCAGAGAGTCGTTATTGAATTAAAATTGCTTAGAACCGCCCCTGAAACCACTTTAGTCGATGGCTTACTACAAACAGCTGCTTATGCCGATTTAGTGGGAGCCAATGAAGCCTATTTAATCTTATTCGATCGGCGACCTAATCAAGATTGGGATAGCCGTATTTGGCAAAAGAGTCTAACTCAGGGTAAATGGGAAATTGGGGTGTGGGGAATGTAATAAAGAGGAGTAACGATGAAAAAATTTAATACAGCCGGACCAGCTATAACTGAAGACCATTCGAAGCTCACCAAGGAGGGTGAGCGAGCCCCGTGCCCGGTTGCGTAGCGAAGAGTTGGAGATGGTCATCAAGTATTTCTGCTATAAACATAGCAAAAAATTAACGTCTTTAGGTGATTTACATCTGAAATACAATCGTCCACTATTGCACAGCCGTCCAGTCTGCCAATGCGGCAAATTTCCTAATTTTTATTTTTATTCGGTAGGTTTTGTATCTGGCGTAATTTTTTATTATACGAAAAAATGAGAAAAAGAATTAAATATCAAAATGTTATCCACGACAATAGCTCTAGGCTGGTGTTATAGGTTGGTTTTTGGGATGAGATAGCATGGTGGGGATCTTATTGGCCGCAGGTTTTAGTCGCCGTTTCGGTGGTGATAAGTTGCATCATCGGCTACCTAATGGCCAAACCATCCTTGAAGCAACCGCTTGCCAATTCAAGCAAGCGTGGAGTGAAGGTATTGCCGTTATTCGGCCCGAACAGGATAGTTTGGCGAATGAGTTGACCGCATTGGGCTACGGCATCGTTCGCTCTCCCACTAGTCACCGAGGGATGGGAGCGAGTCTAGCGGCTGGGGTGAAAGCTACTCCCACTGCTTCCGGTTGGTTAATTGCTTTAGCCGACATGCCTTTTATCAAACCTGCAAGCTATCAAGCCGTGGCCGCAGCTCTGCAAGCCGGAGCCAGTTTAGCGGCTCCTGTCTATCAGGGGCAGCGGGGACATCCGGTGGGATTTGCTCAGCGTTGGTTTGCTGAATTGGCCCGTCTTGATGGGGATAGCGGTGCAAAGGAGCTATTAAACACCCATCACGATGAACTGGTATTGTGCTCGGTAACGGATTCAGGGGTCAGGCGGGATATAGATTGGATTGCCTCCTACTAACCGTAGACTAACTTCCCCTGATGCTAACTGCAGTAATTGATCTCCCTCCTGTAGACAGAATGCCCCCATTGGATTAATACCACTGGCGATTCCCTGCACAACCCGCTCTCCGGGAAGATAGGCAATAACTGAACGGTTTACTAATACATCCCGTTGTTGCCAATCTGACAAAAATGGCGCTAGCCCGGCCTCATCGAACTGTTGTGCCATCCTTAGCAACTCTGCCAGCACTCCACTGGCTAGTCGGTTGCGGGAGGGGAAGTTCCCCTCCCCCATTGTTCTCTTGATGGATGCCAAATCGATCCAGGGAACCGCTGTTCCCGTCAGCTCCCCAGGGGGAACCTGCACGTTAATACCCACCCCTATCACGCAGTGGGTCAATTCCCCTTTGTGGGCTGCCAGTTCCACTAAAATGCCCGCTAATTTACGTCCGTCGTAGTACACATCATTGGGCCATTTCAAACCTAAGGTAGGAAAACCCTGGTGTTCCAAAGCGCGAGCGACTGCCACCCCCACCGCCAAGCTAAATCCCATTAATTGGGCTGGTGTCCGGAGGGAAGACCAAAGCAGAGACAAACACAGCCCGGAAGCAATGGGAGAATCCCATACCCGCCCGCGCCGCCCCCGCCCAGCCG
>CAWUNB010000298.1:0-2680 GCA_963923745.1 uncultured Thiotrichales bacterium | reverse complement strand
TCTCTGGTCTCGTGGGCTCGGAGATGTGTATAAGAGACAGGTATTGAAGGGGAAAAGCGGGGCTCGGTGCGTTTTACTGAGGCAGCGAAGGCTATTTTGGCCCATTATCACTGGCCAGGTAATGTACGGGAGCTGTCTAACTTGGTGGAACGTATGGCCATTTTGGCTCCCTATGGGTTGGTGGACGTGACTGATTTGCCTGCTAAGTACCGGGGGAGCGGGGGAATTTCGTCATTTACTCCAGCGGTACCGTCTCCTGAACCTGCTGTTCTCACCCCCAGTCTAGTGCTGAGTCAAGCCATTGTGGACAATCCTCTGCCAGCTCTAGTACCTCAGTTACCTGCCGAGGGAGTGGATCTAAAAGTCTTGCTCAGTAACTTGGAGTCTAGTTTGATTCGTCAAGCTTTAGAGCGAAACGCTGGGGTAGTAGCCCATGCCGCCACTTTCTTGAAGATGCGCCGGACCACCCTGGTGGAAAAGTGCCGTAAATATGGCTTACAGCGGCAAATGGATGAATCATCCATTTGAATAATAACGTAAATTTTATATGGCCTTATATTTGCTTAAAAACGAACTACTTTTACTAGCGGTTTTCAGGGGCTGGTTATGAACGCCATCGACATTAACGGTCTACTATCCCAGATGCGGGCGGCAGCTGCTCAAGCGGCAGGTCAAACTCAGTCTGTTGGTTGCGTTACGGCCACACCCAGCGGTCCTGCCCCCGTTGGAGACTTTGCCAGCTTGCTGCGCCAGTCCATGGAAAGCGTTAATGATCTGCAGCACACAGCCCATAATCTGTCCGCTGCTTTTGAGCGGGGGGCCCCCAATGTGGATTTATCCGATGTGATGGTGGCTAGCCAAAAAGCCACTGTTTCTTTCCAAGCGATGACACAAACCCGTAACAAAGTGGTCTCTGCCTACCAAGAAGTTATGGGTATGCAGGTTTAATCGTGAACTGACGGCCCATGGCCACCGAAATCGCTCCCTCTACTCCTCCCCCTGATGGGGCAGAAGCACCACCCGTTCCGGCCACCGGTCTTGCGGCTGTTGCTGACCGTCTACCGGCTCCCTTTAACCGGATGGTGGCTAATTTTTCCCAATTGGTATGGATGCGCCAGTTGGGGTTGATCCTGGGATTAGCGGCTGTTATTGCCATTGGTGTAGGGATGGTGCTGTGGTCCCGGGAAGTGCCTTACCACGTGCTGTATGGCGGTTTGCCGGAAGCGGACACTGCTCAGATCATGGATGCCCTTCAACGCCATCACATCCCCTACCGTTTGGATCCCAAAAATGGGGAATTGATGGTTCCCACCAAGGAAGTTCACGCTGCCCGTATTCGTTTAGCGGGGGATGGTCTTCCCAAGGCCCCTCCTTCAACAGGTTTTGAGCTGCTGGATAACCAACCGCCCTTTGGAACCAGTCAGTTCATGGAGAATGCCCGCTATCAACGGGCTCTGGAGGGTGAACTAACCCGCTCCATTGCCACTTTGGGGGGGGTTAAGAGCGCTCGAATCCACCTAGCACTGCCCCGCCCCTCAGTTTTTTTACGGGATCGAGAAAAACCCAGCGCCTCGGTGGTAGTACAACTTACCCCCGGACGGCGGTTAGATCGGCACCAAGTAGAAGCCATCGTTCATTTAGTGGCCTCCAGCGTGCCCCAGTTAGAAACAGAGCGGGTCTCCGTTGTTGATCAGGATGGTGAATTACTAACCCGGAAAGTGGATCCCCAAACGGGGGAATTAGAACTTACTTCGGCCCAGTTTGATCATGTGCGTCGAGTGGAAAATACTTACATCAAGCGCATTGAGGCTATTTTAGTACCTATCGCCGGTCCCGATGGTGTCAGGGCCCAGGTAACGGTGGACATGGATTTCAGCTCTAACGAGCAAACCCGAGAAACTTTCAACCCAGATCTTCCCGCGTTACGTAGCGAACAGACTCTAGAGGAGCAGAGCAAAGGGTTAAAAGAAGCCGGTATTCCCGGTGCGTTATCCAACCAACCCCCTGCCGCTGGTACCGTTCCAGAAAAGCTAAATAACGGTGGTGCTCCTCCCGCCGCTGGGGAAGGAGTGCTGTCCCAAGGCAAAGGAGGAGATGGACCGCAAACGTCAGTTAAGCGTCAATCCACCCGCAACTACGAGCTAGATCGGACGGTTAGTCACAGCCGTGGTCAGATGGGGCAAATTCGTCGAGTCAGTGCGGCGGTGGTGGTGGATGACATCATCCGCCCAGGGGCTGACGGTGCGACCCGTTTACCCCGTAGCCCCGAGGAAATGGAGCGTATCAAGGCCCTGGTGCGGGAAGCTGTAGGGTTTGATGCTCAGCGGGGGGATGCGGTAAGCGTAGTGAATGCTTCTTTTGCCCAGAGTTTTTCTGCTGAAACCGTACCGGGTCCCGTATGGCGGGAGCCCTGGTTTATCGAGCTAGCAAAGCAGGGAATTGCAGCACTAGTGCTACTGTTTTTGGTGCTGGGAGTGCTGCGCCCGGCTATGCGTCGTTTAGCGGGTGAAGACGAAAAATCGGCAGATGAGGATGACGATGAGGGCGAAGAAGGAGAAGAGGGCCGAGGAAGGTTGGCAGGAGAAAGAGGTGATGGAACTCGAGAGCTTCGCCCCATGGCAGAGGGAGAGGAAGGTGGGTTGGCTGGATTGGCCGAAGACCAGCTCACTCTTACCAGTGA
>CAWUNB010000297.1:0-2687 GCA_963923745.1 uncultured Thiotrichales bacterium | reverse complement strand
CGCGATAGTTTGACGTTGCTCAGGGGTAAAGCCAGTAGTACCCATGACGATAGGCCGACCGGCGGCTTGGCAGGCTGCTAATGCCCCTAAAGATGGTTCTGGGCGAGTGAAATCCACCAATACCTCAAAGGGACCGGCAATCGTATTGGTAACAGGCACTCCTAAACTGGCTAAACCCGCTAGGGTTCCGACATCCACCCCAAGGGCTTCGCTTCCGGGACGCTCAAAAGCGGCTACCAAGGTAATACTGGGTGTTTTTTGACTGGCTTCAATCAGGGCCCGGCCCATACGACCGGCGGCACCGTGGATGGCAATGTGTGTCACAGAGATTCCTCAAGATTAGTCAAAAAATAAAGCGAATTAGACAGCGGGGTTACCAAACGATGTAGGCGTAATTCTGTTCCTGTAGCTCCATGAGATCCGCTGCCCCCACAGAAACAATTTTGGCAAAAGGCAGCAGATCATCGGGTCCCCAATTCAAGCTAGCCAAGGTACGTCCACAGGCGTGGAACTCCACTCCATACATAGCCAGACTGGATACCCGCTCCCGAATATCCGCCGCCACTGGGCGCTGGGGATTTTTAGCAAGGATATGAATACCCTGGGCGAAGCAGGTTACCACTATCCGAATATCATCCTGATATTGGCGCAACATTGCTCCAACGGAGCCTAGTACGTGATCGTGGTATTCGGGCTCAGCATGATTGAATTGATAGACTACCTTGTGGCGAGGCTCATCTCCCGGCATGGCGGATTGGTCAGGATCTCCCGCAACAGAGGCGGTTGTTTTCCCCAGAGCGACTAATCCGCCGCCCGTAATTAATCCTCCCAAAAGCCGACGACGCAGGCCATTGGTAATTTCAGTGGATTCTGTTGTCATGATTTACCCTTTTTCAAAAAAAATTGATTATAATCAATCAATTATCCAACCTTCTAAAGTAGTTACTTTCTCTCCAGCCAATTGACGGCGTACTACTGCTACATCGAGGGCAGTCAGGGCAAAAGGAAAGGAGCGAATATCCCGAGGACTAGAATCCCCGTAGGGACGGTTACAGGCAGAGACTGTTATGTCTCCTTGCCCAGGACAACCGGAAGTCTGAAAAGGCTTGCCGCTTTCTATTAACTGATTAACTTCATCTGTGGATAAGCCGAAATTGATTACCCGCCCTTTTCCATCAAAGGTCATATCCTGTACTCGTCCTCCAGCATAATCGATGATGAAACGGGCTAGCTGCAATCGCCGCCATTGATCCACAGGGACAGCTGGCCAATCCTCCATCAGGGATCCTTGCTCGGGGAAGAAAGCAAATAAATGGCTGTGCCCCCCTAAATCTCTTACCCGTTGCACCACCGTCAGCATTTCCTGTTCGGTTTCTCCCATACCAGCAATGAGATGGACACCAAACCGCTCGGGACCATAAATTTCCGCTGCCCATTCCAGGGCTTGCCAATAGTGATCCCAATGGTGGGGGCCTTCCACTGCCCGTCCCCGGGTACGCTCAAAAATAGCCGGAGTTGCGCCATCTAAGGCTACGGTAAAAATATCTGCTCCAGCTTCCTTTAGAGTCACCAAATCCTGGCGATTTAAAGTTGTGGGGTTAGATAAAATAGAAACGGGAATATGGGGTAATTCAGCAACCCACACTTTCAATAGAGTCAAAGTGTCTTGATTTGATTGAGGATGGGTAATCATAGAAATACACATCCGCTGAAAGGCTCCCCGATCGGCTCCGGTTTGAACGCGGGCTATCACGTCCCGATAACGGGCCGTGGGCCAATCCACTCGAATAAAATTGCGATCGGGGTAATCACGGGATTCTTCGCGATGGCGGGCTAAGCCACAGTAACTGCAATTTGCCCGACACCCCTCCGGGTAAGTCACTAATAAATTCAGGCAGTGGGTACATGAAGTGCGGTGCATTTGCCCTGCCACCAATCCCAGGCTAATAGCAGCTGCCGTAGACATTTGCACGTAGTCCGGTGAGCGGAGTGTCGGAGTAGGGGTGTGCAAATTGGGACGGTAAAGGGAGATGGGACTTTCAGGGGCGTTCATAACAGACCTCAAAAATCGGGCTCATCGGCAGCGAAATAGTTATCAAAAGCGATCCAACTGCAGCGGTGGCCTAGTGTCGATCGGGTACAGGAAGTGTTCCACGGCCCCAGACTCGGCTCTCCACGGTGGGACCTTCAATGGCAACCACGAGCATGATGCCACAGCTAACGATGGCAGTGGTCCTCAAACGGTTTCCAACGACAAATAGTATACTTGGCTGCAAGTTATCTCTCACCCATTAGCAATATCCTGCCGAGAGGATTTTTCTTATTTGTATAAGCAGAATTCTTAATAATATTTTAATTCATCATTTTTTGAACAATTAACAAGAAATATACTGACCCTATTAAAAATATACTGGCCCCATTTTAATTTTCAGTTCCTGGAAATACTGATCGGCAACCGACTCTGCTCTCTGAGCCGATTCGATGGTAGCAGAAGAGTAGAAAGCCGAAACAAGGCGAGTATAAACCCAGTACGTTTCCCCCCAGAGGTAGCGAGCCATGTCGGCGATCTACAATACACATAAAACAAATCTGGTTATGCGAACCCATGGAAAACATCAATTACTGGAGAGGTTTCCTCTAACGCCGTTGGCGGCTGCGGTACTAGCAGCGTTGACTGGTACGCCAAT
>CAWUNB010000296.1:0-2697 GCA_963923745.1 uncultured Thiotrichales bacterium | reverse complement strand
TCATATACCTATCCCGTTCTGGTTTTCGATTTCTTAGGGAAAGTCAGACTCCTACCCGACCGTGGGAGTCTAGTGCAAAATAGCCTAATCCTAATTTGCGGAGGCGTATCCGGTATGCTTAAAAAACTTGAACACATTCTTGAAGTAAGTTTATTCAATAGCCGCTGGCTATTGGCACCGTTTTACCTGGGTTTAGTGGGCGGTATCGTCATCCTTTTAGTTACCTTCGCTAAAGAGCTGTACCACATATTCAGCCATCTGATGACATTGCGAGAAAGTGAAGTCATTGTGGCTTCCCTGACGCTAGTTGATCTCACTCTGGTGGGAAGTTTGCTATTGATGGTGATCTTCGCTGGTTACGAGAACTTTGTTTCCAAGATCGACGTAGCCGGTCACGAAGATCGCCCTGAATGGATGGGCAAAGTGGACTACGCTGGCCTCAAGATCAAGCTCATCGCTTCCATCGTCGCCATTTCCGGTATCGAGCTGCTCAAAGCCTTCGTCAATTTGGAAGGCGGACAGATTAGTGATCGAGACTTGGCTTGGAAGGTGGGTATCCACATGACCTTTGTGATTTCCGGAGTATTGCTGGCGCTGATGGATCGTATCGAAGGGAAGCACGGCGCACCTAAACACCTTCCTAAGGACAGCCCTCACTCCTGAGTGTCTCCTCCGGCAGCGGCCCGCTGAGACACTAACAACTTGTCGATACGTCGGCCATCCATGTCCACAACCTCGAAACGGACTCTTCCCCAGTCAAGGTGTTGCCCGGCACTGGGGATGTGTCCTAGGTGAGTCAATACAAAGCCTGCCACCGTGGTGTATTCGGTCCTGTCTTCCTGAAAAAGATCTTCCAAATTCAATTTTTCTCGAACTACATCGAAGGGGAGATCGCCATCCACCAGCCAAGAACCATCTTCTCGCTGCACTATACCGAGGGCAGGTGCCTCTCCATGTTCTGGTAGATCACCAACAATGGCAGTCAGAATATCGGTGGTGGTCACAATACCCTGTACGCTACCGTATTCATCCACCACTACCGCCAGATGAAGAGAAGAGCTTTTCAGTACTTCCAGCACCATCAAGGCTGAAGCGCTATCGTGGACAACAGGGGCTTCCCGCACGGCTTCTCCCAAATCCAAGGGGCGTCCGTCCAGCAGCCGATCCAGCAACTCCTTGGCCTGTACTACCCCCAGCAGTTCGTCCAAATCCCCTTTGGCAACAGGCAATAGAGAGAAACGGGCATCCCGCAGTCGTTGTCGATTAGTGGCCGGATCGTCATCGGTGTCCAACCAGTAGATGGCTGGACGGGGAGTCATCAGAGCCCGCACCCGCCGATCCGCCAGCCGCATCACCCCAGCCAACATATCCCGTTCAGCAGGTTTTAACACCCCTGCCCGAGCACCCTCAGCAATTAGGGCTTTAACTTCCTCTTCCGTCACGGTTTGAGAAGACAGTTCACCTTGGCCTAATAAACGCAGTAGTAACCGGGAAGAAACTTCCAATAGGGCTACCAAAGGGGAAGCCACTGAGGAAAGGAAGCCCATGGGGCCAGCTACCCGGGAAGCAATGGGTTCTGGGTTTCCTAAAGCTAACTGTTTGGGTGCTAATTCTCCAACGATGACGGAAAAATAGGTGATGGAAGCTACGACAATGGCTAAGGCTAACCCATGGGACCACTCGGCCAATTCTGGGATGGTGGCAAACCAGGCGGCTAAGTGATCCGCTAAGGTAGTGCTGGAAAAAGCACCGGTAAAAATACCCACCAGGGTAATACCTACCTGAACCGTAGAAAGGAAACGGGAGGGATGATCCGCCAAAGCAATAGCCGCCCTGGCACCCCGCCGCCCCCGCTGCGCTAGAGTCTCCAGACGTGAGCGCCGGGAAGACACTAAAGCCAGCTCCGACATCACGAAGAACCCATTGATTAATATTAAAAAAATGACTAATAACAGCTCAGACCACACCGACATAGTTGTTTTGTCTCCTGCTAGTGCAGTACTACCGCTAGCGTTTGTTCGTTACCTTCCCACCATAAAAAATCCCGTTTGAGCGTCACTGTCACAGTATCACCAGGGTGGTGGTCCAACAGTGCCCACTTGATATCCGTCAACCCAGTTACCGGTTGGCCTGCCACAGTTATAAGACGATCTCCGGCCTGCAACCCTGTCTGACTAGTTTTTCCCTCAGTGGCAACGTCTTTTATTCGAACACCATCCCCCGTGAATTCATTGTCTAAAAATACCCCTAATTGCCCTGGGGGTGGCAATACTTGCTCTGGACTGAACAATAAATAGTCTCCCATGCCGCTTTCTGCTTCTTCGGCAGAAACGCCGTTGATTACAATGGTTGCGGGCACAGCAATACGCCGAGCAACGCGGTGAGGAATTCCTGAACCGTACAGCAGATGGCCAGTACCGGCGAGAACTATCAAGGGACCATCCCCTTTTTGTAGCAGCCGGACGATACCTTCGGCCATGTACTCATCCCACAACAATTGCACATCCAGAAAACGCTGAAAATCCCTTTTTGGATCACGGTGATTGGCGAAGGTTTGATGTAGGCGAGTTTCGTAGTCTTTATCGGAACGATCTACGCTGGTGGGCAAACTGGGCCGCAGGACCTCATTTACCCCATCCCAACCGGATTTTCCTACTGCTGCTACCAGCTCTGTTGGGGCGTTCAGCGCAATAAGAG
>CAWUNB010000295.1:0-2723 GCA_963923745.1 uncultured Thiotrichales bacterium | reverse complement strand
AGGCGCGTAGCTCAGTGGTAGAGCATCACCTTGACATGGTGGTGGTCGGTGGTTCGATCCCACTCGCGCCTACCAAGATAATCCTAAAGCACTGCCTGACGGCGGTGCTTTTTTTTATTGTTTGCCAAATCTGGTGTTTAGCCCCCATGCCTGTCGTTACGCTTCCAGACGGTAGCGCCAAACATTTCGACCAACCCGTCACCGTTGCACAGGTGGCTGCGGCTATTGGTCCCGGTTTAGCTAAGTCGGCTCTAGCCGGTAAAGTGGACGATCGGTTAGTCGATACCTCTTGGGTTATCGAGCAGGATGTTCAGCTAGCAATTATCACTGAGCGGGATGCTGAGGGCCTGGAGGTTATTCGCCACTCTACTGCCCATTTATTAGCCCAGGCAGTGAAGCAATTGTTTCCTGAAGCCCAGGTTACTATTGGCCCGGTAGTGGATGATGGGTTTTATTATGATTTTGCTTTTCCCCGTAGTTTCACTCCGGAAGACTTGACTGCTATTCAAGAGCGGATGGAAGTACTGGCTGGGAAAAATATTCCGGTAGAGCGGGAGGTTGTGGGGCGGGATGATGCTGTGACTTTTTTCCTAGGTTTGGGGGAGCATTATAAAGCGGAAATTATTGCTTCCATTCCTGGGGGACAGCCCATTTCTCTGTATCGCCAGGGGGATTTTGTTGATTTGTGCCGAGGGCCCCACGTACCTAATACCGGTCGCCTTAAGGCATTTCAGTTGATGAAGTTGGCTGGTGCCTATTGGCGGGGCGATTCTAAGAATGAAATGCTTCAGCGTATCTACGGAACAGCCTGGCCTGATAAGAAACAACTGAAAGATTACCTCCAGCGTTTGGAAGAAGCGGAAAAGCGGGACCATCGGCGTTTAGGTAAACAGCTGGATCTGTTTCATCATCAAGAAGAAGCGCCCGGGATGGTGTTTTGGCACGACAAAGGTTGGCGAGTCTATAAGATTGTTGAGCAGTATATTCGAGACCTATTGCGGGAACAGGGTTATCAAGAAGTTCATACTCCGGAAGTCATTGATCGATCCCTGTGGGAGAAATCAGGGCACTGGGATAAGTTCCGCGAGGCGATGTTTACTACCCGCTCGGAAAATCGGGACTACGCCATTAAGCCGATGAATTGCCCGGCCCATATTCAGATCTATAATCAGGGGTTAAAAAGTTATCGAGATTTGCCTTTACGGTTAGCGGAATTTGGTTCTTGTCATCGTAATGAAGCATCGGGGACTCTTCATGGATTGATGCGGGTGCGTAATTTCGTTCAGGATGATGCTCATATTTTCTGCAGTGAAGAGCAAATCCAAACAGAAGTGGCGGCTTTTATTGAACTGGTCTTTAAGGTGTATAGCGATTTTGGTTTCCACGATGTACTCATCAAATTATCCACTCGTCCTGCTCAGCGAGTAGGCTCGGATGAAGATTGGGACAAAGCCGAATTAGCTCTACAGCAGGCGTTAGATGCTAGGGGATTAGCTTGGATTCTTCAGCCAGGAGAAGGGGCTTTTTACGGACCCAAGATTGAATTTTCCTTGAAAGACTGTCTCAGTCGAGTTTGGCAATGTGGCACTATTCAGGTCGATTTTTCCATGCCGGGTCGGCTAAGTGCCAGTTATATTGCAGAAGACGGTAGTCGTCGTGTGCCCGTGATGTTGCACCGAGCAATTCTTGGCTCTATGGAACGCTTTATTGGCATTCTTATTGAGGAACATGCCGGTGCTTTTCCGTCGTGGTTAGCCCCTATTCAAGGGGTGGTGATGAATATCACCGATCGGCAGGCTGGTTATGTTGCCGAAGTGGAAAAGCAGTTGAAACAGCAAGGAATGCGAGTTATCACGGACTTGAGGAACGAAAAAATCGGCTTTAAGATCCGTGAGCATACCTTGCAACGCATCCCCTACCTGTTGGTAGTTGGCGATAGAGAAGCAGAGCAACAAACAGTGGCCGTTCGCACGCGGAACGGCAAGGATCTAGGGGTCATGGCACCCCTTGAGTTCGCGGCAAAGCTTGCTGCTGAGGTGGCGAGTCGAGGCCGATCGGTAGTGGAGGGTTAACACATCGTCGCAGAAAAGACTGTTCGGCTGAACGAGGAAATTACGGTACCCGAAGTACGTTTAGTTGGTGCCGACGGAGAGCAGCTAGGTGTAGTACTCACTCCCCGTGCCCAGCAGATGGCCATTGAAGCCGAGCTGGATCTCGTTGAAATTGCTCCCCAGGCCAAACCGCCCGTGTGCCGTATCATGGATTACGGCAAGTTTGTTTTTGAAGAAAACAAAAAGCGAGCGACTGCCAAGAAAAAGCAAAAGCAAATCCAGGTGAAGGAAATTAAGTTTCGCCCGGGTACCGATGAAGGGGATTATTTGGTCAAGGTACGGAGCATCATCCGTTTCCTAAGTGAAGGTGATAAGGCCAAAATAACGCTTCGTTTCCGGGGACGAGAGTTCGCTCATCCGGAATTAGGTAAAAAATTGCTGGATCGAATCGAAGCAGATTTGGGTGAGGTGGGTGTCGTTGAACAGTCGGCGAAAATGGAAGGTCGCCAGATGGTGATGATGATGGCCCCTAAGAAGAAGCCAAGCCACTAATTGTTGGGCTTCCCGAGCGGTAGGCAAGTTTTTATTGGGAGTTATTGAAATGCCAAAAGTCAAAACGAACAGTGGCGCGGCTAAGCGTTTTAAGCGTACCGCTTCCGGCGGCTACAAGTG
>CAWUNB010000294.1:0-2732 GCA_963923745.1 uncultured Thiotrichales bacterium | reverse complement strand
AGTATCGTCGGCAGCGTCAGATGTGTATAAGAGACAGGATTATCCCAACACTTACACTGTATTTGCCGGAGGGGATGATTTCTTTCTTATTGGTCCCTGGCGCAGCACGTTAAATTTAGCCCAAGAAATGCGAAAAGCGTTTACTCAATACGGTGCTGGTAATCCCGATCTGCATTTCTCAGCGGGTTGGAGTTTAACGAAACCGGGATTACCCATTCGTCAAATGGGAGCCTTGGCGGAAGCGGCTTTAGAACAAGCGAAGGATCGGCAAGATGGTCAGGGGAAATTATTGAAGGATGGTATTAGTTGCTTTGGCTATACCGTAGGCTGGCAGGATTTAACTAAGCTTTGGCAGATTCACCAAATTCTGGAAAGCTATCAACAGGAATTAGCGTTGAGTACCAAATACCTGTATGAATTACAATTTCTAGCGGACATGGTGGACGATATTAAATCCCATCCGACAAATAGCCGCCTGGATAGTGCCCTGTGGCCGTCCCGCTTCGCCTATCGTACTTACCGCTTATTGGAAGCAAAGCGTTCCCTAACGGAAGAGCAACGCAAAGATTGGTCGTCCAGATTGACGGTGTTATTAGGTGGTGGATTAAATCAATACGGCAGTGCTTTCAAGATTGCCTTATTTGTTCATCTCTACCACCATCGTCATTCCACTTAATGAACTATTGGGAGATCCCTCATGGCTTTTGATCGTCGACCAGATTTTCGTCGTGATAGTACTCGCACTCATTCTGAGCGAGAAGAATCAATTTCATTAGATGTCAGCGCTATTCAATTAAAACCGCAACCGACAGAGGGATTACCGCCCGCCCTCTTTGATGAAGTAGCTAATCAGGTAGCAATAGTTATTGGTCAGGACAAAAATTATAACAAAAATAGGCCCACGCAAATTCGCCAGTTTTATGATGAAGTGGTCATGTGGGAAGAAAAGATTCGTCATCAACCCAATGGGGAGCGGCGTCAGGCTTACTTTGCCGAATGTTTGCCTTTTATTCGTATGCTAAATGCCAAAGTGGCTTACGCGGAAGGACGAGACCATGTAGACAAAAATTTTGTTCGCTTTATCAATCATTGTTTGTCTCAAGTAGACAGTTATGAAACGCTACGTAATTTTAAATTTTTCTTTGAAGCGTTTCTCGGATTTTACAAAGCAGTTCGTCCAAAGAATTAAATGAGGCTGATTATGAAACTAACCCACATTCACGAAATTCGCGGCCAGATCGAATTGATCTCAGGGTTACATATTGGTAGCGGTAACACTGAAATGCACATCGGCGGTACCGATAATCCAGTTATTAAAAACCCGGTCAATAATCAACCCTATATTCCCGGTTCCAGCATCAAAGGGAAAATGCGGAGCTTGTTAGAATGGAGCGCGGGTGTGGTTGAAGTAACGGAAGGCGGTCCCTTGGGCTTCAAACATTTATCCCGCTTGTCCGGGAATACGATGACCCAGGGCCAGCAAATTCTGAAATTATTTGGCGGTGCGCCGGACGGTAATAATAGTGATGAAGAAATTGTACGCAAAATTGGCCCGACTCGTTTAGCGTTCTGGGATTGTAATCTGGACGAGACTTGGGTGGACAATATGCGATCCCAGCATCAGCTTCTCACCGAAACTAAAATGGAAAATATGATTGATCGGCTGCGGGGCGTCGCGCAACATCCCCGTAATACCGAACGGGTACCGGCAGGAGCGTTATTTGAATTTCGCTTAACGGTAAAAGTGGTCGATGGAGAAGAATTATTAGATCCTATTTTGCGGGGTTTACGTTTATTGGAACTCACTGGCTTGGGCGGTTCGGGTTCTCGTGGTTATGGCAAATTGCGCTTTAAGGATCTAATGCGGGATGGGGAAAGTGTGCAATCTCGATTAGCGGCCATCTCCCTCTAAGGCAACGCTGAGTAATCACTATGCACGGCCTGCACTTTACCCTCCGTCCCCTGTCTGCCTTCGGTGGACCCCTCAAGGGCGATACCCTATTTGGTCAATTGTGTTGGGCTTTGCGTAATCGCTACGGCCACGCGGCGCTCGTTGAATGGCTGGAAGGTTACGGTCAGGGAGCGCCTTTTTTGGTGTGTTCCGATGCTTTTCCAGCGGGTTATCTCCCGCGACCGGCGTTGCCCTTGCACCACTTTACGGCCCTGAATGAAGACGACCGCAAAGCCATCAAGCGACGGCGTTGGCTGCCCCATGACGCCTTGAGCCAACCGGTTTCCCAGTGGCTGGCCCAGTGCCAGAGTGAGCAACAGGTCTTCGATCACCTGGGTCTGGCTGAGATAGCCGGTAGGGTTTCGGATCACCCTGGCAACAACATTTCTGAAAATAAAATACCCGAAAAGGGAGCGGCGAAACGGTTAAGCCGGGTTCACCCCCAGCCCCATAACAGTTTGAGTCGTCTGACCGGTAGTACCGGAACCGGTGCTTTTGCCCCCTATAGCCTGGAGCAGCATTGGTTTCCTCGGGGCCTGACTTGGGATGTTTATTGTCTGGTGGATGAGGCTCGCTTCTTGGTTGAAGAATTGGTGCAAGCCCTGACTGATCTGGGGCAAATCGGCTACGGGCGGGACGCCAGTATTGGCTTGGGTAAATTTGCGGTGGAAAACTATCAACCTTGGCATTGGCCTACCGTTGCTAATGCGAATGCCTGTTTCACGCTGGCTCCTTGTGCTCCCCAAGCTTTGGCTTTTAATCCACAGCGCAGCCATTACGA
>CAWUNB010000293.1:0-2756 GCA_963923745.1 uncultured Thiotrichales bacterium | reverse complement strand
CTGTTCCCACCGTAGAACGGGGATTATGGGAGGTGGATTTTTGTTGAATAGCAATGGCAGGTGATAAGCCTTCAATGTGATCCACGTCAGGTTTTTCCATCATGGATAGAAATTGTCGAGCATAAGCTGATAGAGATTCTACATAGCGGCGCTGGCCCTCAGCATAAAGGGTGTCAAAAGCGAGGGATGACTTACCAGAACCAGATAAACCAGTAATAACAATTAATTGGTTCCGAGGTAAATCCAGATCAATATTTTGTAGATTATGGGTGCGCGCACCCCGAAGGCGGAGGGTATCCATCGATCAACTGGCTCTAGGAATTAAAGACACCATTTAAGAATTGACGCAAACTGAGGGCTAATAGTCTGTCTATGCGAGTCCAGGATCGACAATAGCCTTTTCGTTTCTCTATCCATTTATCAAAAGAACGACGGGGTGAAATAGCGTCACTCCCCTCACTCCGTTCGGTGGGTTTGTGGGGGTTACCACTCCAAGCAA
The DNA here is from genome assembly GCA_963923745.1 of uncultured Thiotrichales bacterium. GTDB lineage: Bacteria > Pseudomonadota > Gammaproteobacteria > CAIRSR01 > CAIRSR01 > CAWUNB01. The sequence goes on along the minus strand of CAWUNB010000293.1, from coordinate 2,257 downwards.
CTTCATGAAAATACTCTTGCCGGGTTAAATACAGCCGAATCTCCCCTTTAGGAGTACCCACCCTTAATGCCAGGGCACCAGCAATTTGATCATCTACGTCCTTACCCGTCTGACGACTCAAGCTATCAGTTTGCTTAACGGTACTTTCTCGATTATCCAAAAACCAGTGCTCTAAGGTAATCAATGTTTCTTCTTTGCCTCCTTTTCCAGTTTTTCGATGTAAATTAGTTCCTAAACAAAGTTGAACACCGTCTACCCGAAATTGCTCCATCAGCCAAAAAGCCAGTTTATCCCAGTTGGCCACCATTTCTTCCATGGTAGCAAATAAGGGACGTAAAGCTTGAAAACGGCGTACTGGTTGATCGACTGTTTTTATTATTACTTGAGCATGATAGCGTTGCAGCGTCAAAACATGATTACGTACCAGCGCAGATCCTTGTTCCAATGTTCGCAAAGGTAATTGGCAAGGTGTTTGATGGTGGGCTGCGAGGAGTGCTACCAATTCTCCACCTTGGGCAATAGGAAAAGAGAGGGAGGCTCCGACATTCATATTAGTCAAGTAAGATAAATGAACAGGAGAAACACTGCGTAAATCTGAATAAGTCAAATCAGGGGGAATGGCAATTTCACTCAGCAGCGGTACCGGAATTGCGTTAATATCTGGAATTAGTCGCCATGGATTTTTCAAATATAGAGTTCGGGCAATTTGGGGAATATCACTGGCAGGGTAACGTAGGTCTAAATAACTTCCATAAACATCGCTTCGACGTGCTTCGGCAATAACTTCCCCATCCCCATCGTCACGAAATTGGTAATACATGACCCGTTGGAATCCGGTCAAATCAGCAATACGCTCAGTCAATTTTTCGCGGGCGGCTTGCATTTCCCCTTCGTCATCGGGAACTCGCTCCATTATCAGCACTTTGGGGCGTTCCTCCGGAGGACTTTCGTCCCATCGTTTCGTCACTTCGACGATTAATTGGCCTATCGTTCCGCGACTGACTACCACATCTAAGGGACGGGAGGACCCGGTGACCGCTAAAATACAGGATTGGCGACTACCGGGACGTTCTTCTAATGCCACGGTAGCCTGATGAAATTCAGCTGGTAAAGGCTGACCTAGCCAGGTCTCGGGAGAGTGACCTAAAAATGCCTGGATATTGGCTGCTACGTGGGAAACAGTACCCGATGGATCGACGACCAATAAGGTACCGTGGGGTTGAATAGCCCCCGAGCGGTGTAGCGCTTCCGATTCGCATTGAGCGAGAAAATGTTGTTCTAGCATAATGAAATATTCCATGAACATTTTAAAAGGGGTGGACCAATCACCCCAGGGAGGGCTACCTGCTGTAGAAATAACCCCGCACCTGGGTAAAATTCTGCCCAAGAAAACAGAGTTCGCTATCTTATGCTCCAGGCACCCATAGTGCGATCGCTCTGGGATTATTTGCCGGGAAAGCAAATTTTGTGAAAGAATGTGGCGATAGCCAGAAATCCACCCCTACGGTTTCCAAGTGATTGATTCGGATGGTTATAGACCTAATGTCGGGATCATCCTGAGCAATCGGGAGGGGCAGGTTTTGTGGGCTAGACGCATCGGCCAGAATGCTTGGCAGTTCCCTCAGGGAGGGATTCGCGATTGGGAAACGCCAGAGCAGGCAATGTTCCGAGAGCTCAGCGAGGAAGTAGGCCTGGAACCTCGAGATGTGGATGTGGTGGGCTGCACCCGAGGCTGGTTGCGCTACCGGTTGCCTCGACGCTACATCCGTTACAACAGTAGGCCACTGTGTATTGGTCAAAAACAGGTGTGGTTCCTGTTGCGCTTAGTCAGTGCGGATGCTCGGGTTAGACTGGACTTGTCAGAACGGCCCGAATTTGACCGTTGGTGCTGGGTCGATTACTGGCAACCCCTACAGGATGTGGTGGCTTTCAAGCGTCGCGTTTATGAGTGTGCCCTCCGGGAACTCGCTCCCCTAATATTTGTCGGTTGTCCTCTATCATGCTGACACTCCTTCGCCGCATCGTTCAAGAGGTCAATGCCGCCGCCTCTCTCGACGAAGCCCTTGCCATCATTGTTTCCCGGGTTCGGGAAGCCATGGGAGCGGATGTGTGTTCTGTCTACCTGCTGGACGTGGTGGATGGCCATCAAGTACTGATGGCCACCCAAGGTCTTAACCCAGCGGCAATACGGGTAGCTCGGCTCGGTCCTGGGCAGGGCTTAGTGACTTTGGTAGCGGAGAAAGCAGAGCCCATCAAT
>CAWUNB010000292.1:0-2758 GCA_963923745.1 uncultured Thiotrichales bacterium | reverse complement strand
AGCTGGCTTTTGAGTTTATTAAAGGTGCTATCGCAGGTACTCCGCAATCATTTGAGTGGCAGCACATTCGATTAAATGGAGAAACATTCGATGTAGAAGTTACTTTGTCGGCAATGGAGGTCGGAGGGGAGATATTACTGCAAGCAGCTTCTCGAGATGTGGGAAGTCGTAACCGAGCTCAAATAGCACTCAAGCAAAGTGAGCAACGGTTTCGTTCATTATTTGACGAAGCCCCCGTAGGCCATGCTCTGAACCGCTTAGTAGATGGTTCATTTGTTCAAGTTAATCACGCATTTGTTAATATTACCGGTTACACTCAAGAAGAATTGGTAGCATTAAATTACTGGGTACTTACTCCCACTAAATACTCTGAGCAAGAAAAAATACAATTAAAAAGTTTGGATATTACTGGACGCTATGGTCCCTATGAAAAAGAATATATTCGTAAGGATGGTCATTATGTCCCTGTTCGCTTAACCGGAGCTATTGTTACCGATACTGATGGTAGTCCGTTAATTCTTTCAGTAGTAGAAGATATTACTGAACATCGCCACATGATGCAGGCCCTAGAGCAGGCTAAGGAAACAGCTGAACGAGCCAGCCAAACTAAGTCTAATTTCTTAGCTAATATGAGCCATGAAATTCGGACTCCCATGAATGCTATCATGGGTATGGCAGATTTATGTTTAGCCACTGGTTTAACGGCACGGCAGCGAAATTATCTTAATAAAATCAAATCAGCTTCTAAGGGGTTGTTGCGTATCATTAATGATATTTTAGATTTTTCTAAAATTGAAGCAGGTAAATTGGTAATGGAAACATTACCTTTTGATATAGAGCAAGTGCTAGATCAAGTGGCAACTCTATTAATTGAACAGGCAGAACAAAAGAAAATTGAATTGCTCTTTGATATAGATAAGGAAGCAGAGTTACTATTATTAGGTGATCCGCTTCGTTTGGGTCAAGTGCTGATAAATTTAGTAGGTAATGCAATTAAATTTTCTGATCAGGGAAATGTTATTGTTTGCGTCCAATTGACTAAACAAGATGAACAGCAGGCAACGCTCCGTTTTGTAATCAGTGATGAAGGCATTGGCATTAGCCGTGATCAACAAGACTTATTGTTTGGTGCTTTTACTCAAGCGGACGTTTCAACTACTCGTCGTTTTGGTGGTACAGGATTAGGGCTGGCTATTAGTAAACGTCTTGTGCAAATGATGGGCGGCGAGCTATGGTTAGAGAGTGAATTGGGGAAAGGAAGTACTTTCTATTTTACCGCTACCTTTGCATTAAATCGCCAGCAAACGCTCTCAAGCTCCGCTTTACTCGACCGGTTAGTGCCCTGGATAGGGCGACGCGTTCTGGTCATTGATGACAACCGGGTGGCCTTAAGGGTAACAGCAGGATTATTAGACCGGTTTGGCTTAGTGGCAGACTGTTACCTATCAGGAACAGCTGCCCTAGCGGCGGTGGCCCAACCGGAAGTGCCAGCTTACCTCTTTGTGCTGTGCGATTGGCGTATGGCTGGACAAGATGGCATTGCAACCGTTCGGGACCTGCGGAATCACTATGGTCCAGATCGTAGCCCTCCCATGCTGCTGATGACCGCCCACAGCCAAGCTGAAGTACTGCAGGATATCGGTGAGCACTTAGATGGCCTATTAGCAAAGCCCTTGACAGTCAACAGTCTTTACAGCGAGCTAGTACCTCTACTGGGATTGCCTCCCCTCACCGTGGACTCTCCTCGTCATGGCAGCGTAGACAGCAGTCTGATCGCCCATTTAGCCGGATCAGACATTCTGGTGGTGGAAGACGTGGCTATTAATCAGGAAATGATGGTCGATCTGCTAACTGGGGTAGGGTTGCGGGTACGAGTTGCCAATAATGGAGCGGAGGCATTGGAAGCGGTAGAACGGGTGCGTCCCGATGCGGTACTTATGGATTGTCACATGCCGGTGATGGACGGATTTGAAGCCACTCGTCGGTTACGGCTTCAGCCCCACTGCCAAGATTTACCCATTATTGCCCTGACCGCTAACGCCATGGCCCAGGATCGAGAGCGCTCCCTTAAAGCTGGAATGAGCGCCCATTTGGCAAAGCCACTAGATATTGGTCAGCTGTTTTCGACTTTAGCTCGGTTAGTGAAGAAACCTCAGCGAGAACAGAATGGGATTGTCACTGTTAGTTCACTGACGTCATCTCCTCAGCAGGAGGAAGAGTTTCCCGTGTTGCCTGGAATTAATACTACGGTTGGCTTAATTCAAGTTGCTGGCAAACAATCCCTTTATCAGCGATTATTAACACAGTTTCGCGCTAGCTACAGTGAAACATTCGTAATAAATTTTCAGAACGCAGTAGATAGTGGCCAATTAGTGGAAGCTCATCGTCTAATTCATTCTCTAAAAGGAGTGGCTCGTTCCTTAGGAATGGAAACTTTAGGAGAACGGGCAGCTGCCTTGGAAACAGCGACTGCTGCAGAAAATCCACTTCTTCCTGCGCTATTAACAGAGGTTATTGTAGAATTAGATCAAGTAACTACTGGACTGGATCAGTGGATTGATAAACAAAAAGAAAAACAAGCAGTGATAAAAAATAAAACTAGAGCAGAATATTCACTCAGTATTATGACTGCTATTTTCCAAGAAAATGCTATTAAACTAATGAAGCAACTAGAGGGATTACTGGCTGATCGAGATACGGCCGCTGCTGACGTCATAGAAGATTTACAACAAATTTTGGTTGACACTTCTTGGGGAGC
>CAWUNB010000291.1:0-2777 GCA_963923745.1 uncultured Thiotrichales bacterium | reverse complement strand
GCGGTTCGATCGATGATGGCCGCAATAACCTCACCTGGTCGGTTCCCGTGCGGCGACGCATTAAACTCAAACCAACCAATCGAGCCGTCTTTCCGGCGTTGCATAACCGTTCCGTTATAGCTACCGTTTTTGGCTATTTGCGCGTAAAACTCCAGGCCAAACGCCTCATAAGTTTCCTGATCTTGGTAGAAGACACGTGTCGCTTGACCAATTAATTGGTCAAAGTCATAACCATAAAGACGATGTGTCGCTCGATTAGCCCAAAGGATATGCCGGTCCTTGAAGACCGCGATAGCCATGAAATCACTTTGAATAATGGTGAAAAAGGGATCCGTTGTGATTGGCGGCATTGCAGTCACCTGGACAAGTTTCAGTCGACTTTGTGGGTTTAACTACAACTCTCCTAACCGACACAATTCTGCCAACGCCGCTGCACTTGCCCGACTATCACCTGCTCGGGCCACCGTCTCCAGGGTATGGGCTGCCGCCCCCAACGCGGGGTAACCCAAGCCGGCAGCGACCCCTTTAATCTGGTGAGCCAATCCTGCCACTGGGGAAAGATCACCTTCCCTCTGAGCCTGATTCATCTGCGCCAAAGTAGCGGGTAAGTCAGCTAAAAAGCGAGTAGCTAAGGCGGCAAGTGCGTCGTCATTGGCGGAAGAAAAAAGGGTGGAAGACTTAGTGGAATCTGCTACAGGTAAGTAGCGGGCTATCACCTGGTAGAGCCCCCCCCAGTTAACGGGTTTGGTCAGAAAATCATCGCAACCGGCGTCCAACGCTTCTTGACGATGGTAATCCTGGCCATGGGCAGTCAACGCCACAATAGGTCCTGGGTATAGACTGGCTCGTAGCATCTGCGTCGCTTCCAGCCCTCCCATGATGGGCATTTGTATATCCATCAAGATCAGCTGAAAGTCCTGTTCCATAGCCAGAGAAAACGCCTCCTCTCCATTGCAAGCAACGGTTATCTCCGCACCGGTTTTAGCCAGATGATGAGTAATTAGCACTTGATTATGCTCGTTGTCTTCCGCCAATAAAATGCGACCCATTAACCGAGGAATAGACGGGGCAGTGGGGGCTATCGTCGATGAATCGGGTAAGTTTAGATTTAGGGGCGTATCTAGTTTAGCCAATGGGCCGGTGGCGATAGTGGCGACAAACAAACTACCAATCCCAGGATGACTTTCTAGGAGCAAATCTCCGCCGAGGCGTTGAGCCAAATGACGGGCCAAAGACAGGCCTATTCCTAGCCCGCCATGCCTGCGACTAAGGGAGTTATCGCCCTGAATAAAAGGCTGGAGTAATCGTTGTGCCTGTGTATTTGAAATACCCTGTCCCGTATCGAATAGGGCAAGGATTAATCGCTGATCAATGGGATCACAGCTCACCAGCAAACGCACTGTACCCCGATCGGTGAAACGAATGGCGTTATCCCCTAACCGATGTAATAGTTGAGTAAGTCGCTGAGGATCGGTGGTAAAAGTTTGCGGGAGGGGAGATATGGCTTGAACAGTAAGAGTTAGCCCTTTTGCTTGTGCTACAGAATTAAGCTGGTTAAACCAATTTGTTAGCAGAGCTACGGGATCCACCGGCTGGTAGTCAAGAGAAAGTTGGCCAGTTTCAGCATCAGAGAGGTCCAGAGCGTCAATGACCAAGCGCTGCAGGTGGTGACCGCTGTTCAAGATAGCCTGCAGGGCTTGTTCCCGCTCCTTGGCGGAGTAACTTTCGTCTCTGAGCCGTTCGGTAAAGCCCAGCAAGGCCATAAGCGGTGTGCGTAGCTCATGACTCAATTGCGTCATAAATGCTTGACGGGTTTGAGTAATTACATCTGATTTCTCCTCAGAATGGTCAGTGACATTTCGCAGCACCCCTAGTGCCAGTAACGGAGTACCATCTTGGTCACGGATAAAGGAAGTTCGCTCCTGGAACCATAGGTAATGCCCAGCGGCATGGCGTACTCGGTATTCCACCGCCGGGGAAACGTGAGAGGAGGTAAATTTCTTGCTGACAGCTTCAATATCAACGGGATGGATAATTTGAGAAAAGTGTCGACCAATCAATTCTTTTGGAGTATAACCAAGCAGAGAAATAGCACCATTCAAGAAAGTAAAACGCCCCGTTTTGTCGGTAATATAAACAATGTCGGGAATAGTCATTACCATAGAGCGATAGCGCTCCTCGGCGGCAACTAACAATCGATTGCGCTCAGCCAAAGCAACCTGGGCTCGGTGTAATTCCAGAAATACCCGAATTTTAGAGACAAGTAAGTATGGATCATAAGGTTTAACGATGTAATCAACCGCACCAACGTCATAACCTTGATGGATCTGTCTTTCTTCTCGATAGGCTGCTGTTACGAAAATAATGGGTAGCTGGTGAGTACGGGGATCACCTCGCAGCAAATAGGCCAATTCGTAGCCATCCATGCCCGGCATCTGGACATCGAGAATAGCGACTGCGAATTCATAGCGCAGAGTTGCCCGTAGGGCATCTTCGCCGTTACCCGCTTCAATGATATCTGCATCAACATCGGCCAAAACAGTGCGCAGGGCTACCAAATTTTCTGGCCGATCGTCAACGATCAAGATCCGCTCGCGGGAGAAAGAATAGGGGGGAGAAGGCATGACGGTTAGCATGAAGAGGGTTTTTTAAACCACCCATAGCGATATAGGGCTTGAAGGTGGCAGTTTATCATTATCGACCTGGATAGCTACCCGGTGGAAGCTAGCTGATACACTTTATTTTTTATAGTCCGATTATCTTAATAAACTAGTTAA
>CAWUNB010000290.1:0-2809 GCA_963923745.1 uncultured Thiotrichales bacterium | reverse complement strand
CATATATCAATAAGCGCCCACACAAATTGCTTGACTTGTCTTTTTAAGGATCGGCCTTTAGTACTAGCTAAAGGCTTGAGCAACAACGAGTTTTCTATTCTAACCGCCTTCCTGACGAATAAGCAAGAGGTATTTTAACTAGCCACTCTGCTTTACCGACTGTCCCTGAACACTTTCTCGTCAAACAATTTGTGCTCTGCTCGACGTGAGCCCGGCATTATAGCTAGGATAAACTTCGTGTCAACACTTTCGTCACGATAATTTTCTGCCCTTACCCGAGCGCCGATTGCCTGTCCAGGGAGCGACCGATAGAATGCTGCCCTTAATTTTTGTCCCAGCCGACGTTTATTTTGGCTTTTCTTTAGATCCTAACTTTGGAGTTCCTGATGGCGATCGAACGCACACTCTCTATCATTAAACCGGATGCTGTGGCTAAAAACGCCATTGGTGCTATCGTTGCTCGCTTCGAGCAGGGGGGCTTGCGGGTAATCGCTTCTCGGATGTTGCACCTATCCCAACAACAGGCAGAAGGTTTCTATGCCGTCCATCGGGAGCGTCCCTTCTATGCTGACTTAGTTAAGTTCATGACTTCCGGTCCGGTGGTCGTGCAAGTGCTAGAGGGAGAGAATGCCATTGCCCGGAACCGGGAGTTGATGGGAGCCACCAACCCTAAGAACGCAGCACCCGGCACAGTACGGGCCGACTTTGCCACCAACGTGGAAGAAAATGCCGTTCACGGTTCCGATGCCCCTGAGACGGCTACCACCGAAATTGCCTTCTTTTTTAAATCGGAAGAAATTTGTCCCCGTACCCGGTGAATAGCCCCCTCCTATCTGGGGTAAACCCAGTGAACCTATTGGATCTCCCGCGCCAGGGAATGGCGGATTTTTTTGTCCATTTAGGAGAGAAACCTTTTCGGGCGAATCAGCTTATCCAATGGATTCACCAGTTCGGGGTAACAGATTTCGGGGAAATGACCAATCTGAGTAAGGCCCTACGAGCTCGTTTAGCGGAAGTCAGTTGTATTGAGCTACCTCGGGTCCTTACTCAACAAGTATCTAACGACGGGACCCATAAGTGGGTAATGCAACTGGGGGACGGTCAAGCGGTAGAAACGGTCTACATCCCCGATGGTGATCGTTCTACCCTGTGCGTATCTTCCCAAGTAGGTTGTGCGCTGAACTGTTCGTTCTGCGCTACCGCCCAACAAGGCTTTAACCGCAATCTATCTGTGGCAGAAATCATTGGGCAAGTCTGGATCGCCCATCGGCGACTTGGTCATGACCCACGGGGGGACCGAGCCATCACTAACGTGGTGCTGATGGGCATGGGGGAACCTCTTCTGAACTTTGTTAATGTAGTAGCTGCCACCGATATAATGCTGGATGACTTGGCTTATGGATTGTCTTGGCGACGAGTGACTTTAAGTACGGCGGGGTTGGTTCCTGCATTAGATAAGCTACGGGAAGTGTCCCCCGTTAACATCGCTATTTCTCTTCACGCACCGGATGATGCCCTGCGGGATCAGTTGGTACCTATTAACCGTAAATACCCCCTGGCTACTTTGCTAGCCGCCTGTCGCCGTTATGTAGCAGCAGATAGCCGCCGCAGCATTACCTTTGAATATGTCATGCTAGATGGGATAAACGATTCACCAGAGCAGGCCATGGCCCTTACCCGACAACTGCGAGGTTTAGCCGCTAAAGTGAATCTCATCCCTTTCAACCCTTTTCCAGGGAGTTCTTACCGTCGTTCCAGCGAAGCGGCGATTGCCCGTTTCCAAGAAATACTTATTGCAGCGGGTTTAACCACGTTGGTGCGAAAGACTCGAGGGGATGATATCGATGCGGCCTGCGGCCAGTTGGTGGGAAAAGTAACCGCTCGAGGACGGCGAGCGCTGGAGCAAGTGGAATGATCGCTAGCAGGCTACCTCCTCTGGTGGGGTTAGCCCTGGTAGTAGCATTAGGGGGGTGTGCAACATCTTCTGGCCCTTCTGGCCAGATTGGTTCACAAGAAACTGAAGGTTTCGATCACCGGGCAGCCGCCACTGCCTATGCTACCCTGGGCCGAGAGTACTTAGTGCGAGGTAGCCTGGATCTTGCTCAAGCGCGGTTGGAGCGGGCTGTTCAATTGGATCCAACCCTGGGGCCAGCTCACCACGATTTAGCAGTGGTGTACGGCGAGCTGGGTAACCAGGTAGCTGCCGAGGTCCATTATCGCCGTGGGCTAGTTTTACTCTCCGGGGATGCAGCCATCCGCCACAACTATGGTACTTGGCTATATAACCAAGGGCGGGATGGAGAAGCTGAACAGTGTTTTCGCTGGGTGATAGAGCACTCCGACAGTGAGCACCGTTCCGAGGCTTATCAACGGTTGGGATTATTGGCGCAACGTCGAGGCGATAGCCGCCAAGCGGAGGCTTATTTTTCCCAAGCTCGGTAGTCGCCGTCATTATCACTCCGAATTTTGATTTTATCCCTAGTGGAGTAGTACGAATGAACACTAAACGGGCCAGTGACCTTTCATCCGGAGCGGAGGGTGGCGCTGGCGTCCAGCTACAATATGCTCGAGAGGCCCACCAGTGGACTCAAGAGCAAGTGGCGTCCCGGTTACGTTTAGATGTGCGATTAATTATCGCCCTTGAGCAAGATGATTACTCCAACTTGCCGGCTCCTACTTTTGCTCGGGGCTATCTGCGTAGCTATGCCCGGCTATTAGCAATAGATCCAGAACCTCTGTTGGCTGGATATGAGCGCCAAGGGATTGCACCTCCCAGTTTGGCTCCAGCTCGACCGGTCCATAACCCATC
>CAWUNB010000289.1:0-2826 GCA_963923745.1 uncultured Thiotrichales bacterium | reverse complement strand
AGTTGGCGGCCCCAGCACTTAGTGCATCTGGGTTACTACCAGCGTGCGGTGTCTGATACTGAAGCGGTTTTCCATTCCCAAGTGGTGCTGGCCCACGCCCTGGGGCATCACTATTTTGCTGACGAATTGACCCTAAGTCTGGTAGCCGATGGTTTAGTAGCCTTGGATGAGCCGCCGCAACCGGCCAAGGCGGCGGCTTTAGGACCGTGGCGCGTGATGGCCCAGGAATACCCCAATCTCACCACCCGCGTGGTGGATGTAGCGGCCACGCCTCGGGTGAATTTATTAGTGGCGGAGCTGGCCGATGACCACGCCCCAGCCACGGTGGCCCTACGGGGGGCCCGCCGCTGGCGGGAAGCCTTTGAGCGCACACCGTTACCGGCGGTAACGGGTGTTCCCCGCCGCTTGCGTCGAGACGGGGTCTATCTCATCACCGGCGGCTTGGGCAACATTGGCCTGACCCTGGCCGATTATCTGGCCGAGACTCTGGCCGCCCGTTTGGTGTTGGTAGCGCGTACCCCGTTGCCGCCCCGGGAACAATGGTCAGCCCGTCTGGCCGATCCGGCCACGCCACCCCGTTTGGCTAAGCAATTACGCCGACTCCAGGCCCTGGAAGCCAAAGGCGCTCAGCTGCTCATTCAAGCAGCGGATGTCAGTGATGCCGCCGCTTTCGCTCGCGTGCTGGCGGCCAGTTATGACCAATTTGGTGCGCTCCACGGCGTCATTCACGCCGCCGGTTTGGTGGGAGAGGCGTCCTTTATCACTCTTAACGAGGCCTTAACGACTCAGGGCGCGGCCGCCAATCACCAGCAATTCCCCCCCAAAGTGACCGGTACCGAAGTATTGGCAGAGCTGTTGGCCCAGCAGCCGCCCCTAGACTTTTGCTTGATTTGTTCCTCCCTGTCATCCCTGTTGGGAGGGCTGGGCTTTGCCGGTTATGCCGCCACTAATTTGTATGTGGATGCGCGGGTGGAAACCCTCAATCAGCAGATGCCGGGGCGCTGGCTGGGCATCAACTGGGAAGGTTGGATGTTTGAAGACGACACCCTGCCGGAAGGTACCGGCGGCGGTGGCGGCGCGTTGGAATTGGGCATGAACCCGGCCCAGGGGCGGGAAGCCTTTGCCCGCTTAATGGACTTGCCCCATCTGGAGCGGCTGGTGATTTCCAGCGGCAACCTGCAACAACGCTTGGCCCAGTGGGTGGAACGGCAACCGGTGATCGCCCCCAGCGCAACCAGTGGCCATCCCCGTCCCGAGTTGTTGGGGGAGTACACCCCCCCAGCGACGGTGACTGAGCAACGGCTGGTCGCCCTCTGGGAAAAATTGCTGGGCATAGACGGCATTGGCGTAGACGACAGCTTCTTTGAATTGGGGGGCAACTCCCTGCTGTTGACCCAGTTAGTGGCCATGATGCGCCGCACCTTCCAAGTGGAGCTGGCCCTCGCGGCGTTATTTGAACAGCCCACCGTGGCGGCCATCGCCGCCCAGATTGACCAAATAAATACCGCCTCCCAGGCGGATGATGATCGTGATGAGGGGTTACTGTAGTGACTACGTTGGCGCACGGGGTATTGGATTTAGTAGCGGAGCTGGAAGGATTAGGGGTTCGCTTCAGCCTGGACGGGGAGCAACTGCGTTACAACGCCCCCAAGGGCGTGGTGGACGGGGATCGACTGACCCAGCTGAAAGCCCACAAGGAGGACATCCTCACCCTGTTGCGGGCCCGACGTCAGGCGTCGGTGGAAACCCCGATTCCTCGGCAACCGGCGGCAACCCCCGTGCCCCTCAGTTTTGCCCAGCAACGATTTTGGTTTCTGGATCGGCTGGCCGGGGGCAATTCCCCCATCTACAACATGCTGCCCATCGTCATGCAGGTGGACGGGCCGTTAGACCGGGCGGCGTTACAAGCGGCCATGGATGCCCTGGTGGCCCGTCATCAGGTGCTGTCCAACCGCTTTGCCATTGCCGGGGATGCCCCTTGCCAATGGCCGGGGCTGGGGGGATCGGTGGCCATCACCGGCTACGACCTGACCGCCCTCAGCGGCGAAACGGCGGAGCGGGCTATTGCCGAGGCCATTCGTGAAGAAGGGGAGCGCCCCTTTGATCTCAGCCAGGGCGGGCCGTTGCTACGGCTGGGACTGCTGGCCATCGCCCCCCAGCGTCATATTTTGGTTCTCACCCTCCACCACATTGCCGGGGACGGTTGGTCCATGGGCATTCTGGTGGCGGAGTTTTCCCAGTTGTACCGCGCCCACCAACGACGAGAAGGGGCCAACCTGGAGCCCTTGCCCATTCAGTACGGCGACTTTGCCGCCTGGGAACGGCAACGCTTGCAAGGACCGTTTTTGCAAGAGCAAGTGCGCTTCTGGCAACGGGAACTGGCCGGCGCTCCCACCTTTCTGGAATTGCCTACGGATCGGCCTCGGCCCCGTCTGCAAAGCTACAACGGCTCGACCCATAGCTTCCTGCTGGATCGGGCTTTGACGGAGCAAATCCAAGGAGCGTGTCGCCAGTTTGGGGTGACGCCTTTTATGGTGTTGCTGTCCGCCTTTGGTTTGCTGCTCAGTCGCTACAGCGGCCAAGACGAATTTGTGATTGGCTCGCCCCGCTCGGTACGGGCCCACAGCCAGTGCGAAGGATTGATTGGTCTGTTCCTTAATACCTTGCCCCTGCGGATGGATTTCACCGGCAATCCCGGTTTCGGTGAACTCTTGCAGCGGGTGCGCCGTCATGCCCTAGCGGCCTATCAGCACGACGAAGTGCCCTTTGACGAATTGCTCCAAGCCCTGCCCATTGACCGGGCGTTGAATCACACCCCCCTGTTCC
>CAWUNB010000288.1:0-2837 GCA_963923745.1 uncultured Thiotrichales bacterium | reverse complement strand
ATTGCAGTGCTTCACTGGTGCGGGGATGCCAGTGACGTTCCCGTTGCCAAGGGTAGTTGGGTAAACGTACCCGCCGAGCAGCGTGGAGAAAGTAGCTATGGAATTGGGGGCGATCGGCTAAAAGATGGATGCGGAATGCGGCTTCGATAATTCGCTGTTTACCGTCATCATTTCGTCGAAGGGTGGGAATAACCCGTCCGTGGATACCTGCGCCTGCTAAACATTCCCCTAAATAGCGTTGCAAAATAGCATGGGGCCCTATTTCAACAAACAGACGGCAACCCAATTCAGCCAATTTTGTGATGGCTTCAGCAAAACGTACCGGTTCCCGAATATTTCGCCACCAATAATGGGAATCTAACGAGATGCCATTTAATACATTGCCTGTCACGGTTGAAACAAAAATTGCTTTTTTCAGGCTAGTAGGTTTAAAGCTGGCAAGCTTATTAGTAAGTTCCCCTTCAATAAAATCCATCTGGCGGCTATGGAAAGCGTAATCCAATTCAAGTAGCCGAAAGAAAATTCCTTTTGGTTTAACTAATCGTTGAATATGAAGTAATCCGGCCAAATCGCCAGAAAGCGTAACATTAGTTGGACTATTGATACCGGCGATTTCTACTACAAAATCCTCCGGCAATTCTGCTATCACCTTCTCTATAGCAACTGCTGGCAGGCCAACCACCGCCATTCGCCCTTTTCCTCGAGTCAAGCCCTGAGCTTGGCTGCGAGCGGAGAGCACATGGATGGCTTGGGGGAGATCCAACGCCCCAGCAGCCCAAGCTGCTGCAATCTCCCCAACACTATGACCGGTAACAGCCATCGGCTCGATACCCTGCTCTTTAAGCAAGGTGGTTATTGCTACCTGAATAGCGAAGAGAAGAGGCTGAGCAACAGTGGTGTCATCCAGTTTGGCAACAGATTCATCTGCCTGTAGTGCCACAATGGAGGAAAAGCCCACAAGGGGAGACATAATTTCATCGATTTCCCGGAGGATTTCGGTGAAGCGCGGAGATTCCGCCAGCAACTTACGTCCCATGCCAACCCATTGGGCCCCATTGCCGGAGTACACAAAAGCCACTCCACCGCTTTGGGGCAGGGTGTCTTCCTGGAATACTTGCGCTGGGGTATCTCCCTGGGCGTAGCGGCGAAGTACATTGGCTACCGACTCACTAGGGTCTGGGTATAACGCTAACCGTTTCTCCAGCCATTCCCGCTGAAAGGCAGCACTGTAGGCAAGGTCGTAGAAGTTTTGGGTTGTTTCTTGATCCAGCAAATCGGCGTAACGCTGAGCCAGGGCACGGAGAGCCGGTTCTGAGCGTGCCGAGAGGAAAAGAGGGGGCATATCCTTAATCTGGGATTTTTTAACTACAGGCAATCGCGGGGTAAATGCCTGCAATAAAACATGGGCATTGGCACCACCAAAACCAAAAGAATTAACCCCAGCAACCAAAGGTTTATCGTCTCTTTTTGCTAGTACCCGGTAATCTGTTACCGGGTCTAGATTTAACGCCTGAAAATCAATGCGGGGATTGGGTGTTTCCAGATGAATCGAGGGAGGAAGGGCGTGATTTTTTAGCGCCAATAGCGCTTTTACCAACCCGGCCATGCCAGAAGCCGATTCGAGATGACCTAAATTGGTTTTTACCGATCCGATGGGCAGGGGAGTGGGCCGTCCTTGTCCATATACTCTACCAATGGCTAGAGTTTCGATGGGATCACCCACCGCCGTTCCCGTCCCATGGGCTTCAATAAAATCTACCTCAGTGGACAACAACCCACTACGGGCCAACACGCTGCGCATTAGCTCGGCCTGACCTTCACTACTGGGGATGGTAATTCCTGTTTTACGTGCCCCGTCGGCATTGACTCCGCTGGCCAGAATGATGCCCTGGATGTCGTTACCTTCCGCCAATGCCCGCTTCAATGGTTTCAGCAACAACACCGCACCGCCTTCTGAGCGAACATAACCATCTCCGGTCGCATCAAAGGATTTGCACCGCCCGTTAGCGGAAAGCATGGCGGCTTTAGTGAAGCCAATAAAGGGCTGGGGATGAAGCAGGAGGTTCACTCCACCAACTAAGGCAGTGGAGGCCTCACCGGTGCTCAAGGCGGTACAAGCATGGTGGAGGGCAACCAGAGAAGACGAGCAGGCGGTATCGATAGCCAGTGAAGGGCCCTGCAAATTAAAAACGTAGGAGAGGCGATTAGCCGCAATGCTCAGGGTATTCCCTGTCATGGAGTGAGGAGTCACTACAGCAAGGTCATCAAGCCCCCGCATACTGTAATCGAAACCAGAAATACCTACATAAACAGCGCAATTAGAGCCCGCTATGGATGAGGGAAGGATCCCCCCATTCTCCATAGCCTCCCACGCCAGTTCTAAGAGAAGACGTTGCTGGGGATCAAGGACTGCCGCTTCCCGAGGGGAAACGCCAAAGAAGGCGGCGTCAAATTCGTCTATGCGGGATAGTACCCCCGCCGAGAAGGTGACACTACGACCAGGTTCTGAGCGTTTTTCGTGTTGAAATTCGTGGATGGCCCAACGATCAGCGGGAATTTGGGTTACTAGATCGCGCTTTTGTTTCAGCGCGTCCCAAAAATCAGCCTCATTTCCCAAATCACCAGGGAAACGGAAAGCCAAACCAACGATGGCAACGGGGGATGAGAGGGGAGGGGAGATACCATCCTGCACCGGGTCACTGTTCGCCGGAGAGGGCTCACCGTCGCTCTGCTTCTCATCTTGCATGAGCTGATTCATCAAAGTCCCTGAGAAACCCCGCCCTTTAGGGCGGGGAGGAAAGGGGACGGTTTTCTGTGTCCCGTTAAAAATTTAGGTT
>CAWUNB010000287.1:0-2865 GCA_963923745.1 uncultured Thiotrichales bacterium | reverse complement strand
TACACAAGGAGTATCGTCGGCAGCGTCAGAGGTGTATAAGAGACAGCCCATCCTTACTTTCATCGATACTCCGGGTGCCTATCCGGGGGTAGGGGCAGAAGAGCGAGGGCAGAGTGAAGCCATTGCTCGCAACCTCAAGGTAATGGCCGGCCTGAAAACTCCTATTATTTGTACAGTTATTGGTGAAGGGGGTTCGGGAGGTGCGTTAGCTATTGGAGTGGGGGATCGGCTGTTGATGCTGGAGTATTCGATCTATTCGGTTATTTCCCCCGAAGGCTGTGCATCCATTCTCTGGAAGAGTGCTGATAAAGCACCGGAAGCAGCTGAAGCTTTAGGATTGACCGCCAATCGTCTGAAAGAACTGGGAATGGTGGATCAGGTGCTGGCAGAACCCTTGGGATCGGCTTACCGAGACATGGTCGCCATGAGTAAACGGATTAAACAAGCGCTACTAGACCAGTTAGCCCAATTAGATAAATTGCCAATAGATGTGTTACTGGAAAATCGGTATCAGCGGCTGATGGGTTTTGGCGGTTATGCCCAGAGGGAAGAAAAGGGGACGCTGGTACAACGGGGCATCGGCGCACCTAAGGATGAAAAAGGGACCGCCAAAGGAGCAACAGAAAAATGAACTCCACCGAGTTGGGTTCCTTGCAGGGTTAATTTACTTGGTTTTTACCCCAGCAGAACTGTTGCCAATATTGGCCACCTTACCGCCGGCCTCTCGTTGGTGGGTGGCCTATAGTGGTGGTTTGGATTCTCATTGTTTGCTCCATGCCCTCGCCAACCTGGCTCCTTATCGGCTCCGATTAGCAGCTGTGTATGTGGATCATGGATTGAACCCCGCATCTTCTGAGTGGGGACGTCACGGGGCCCGCATCTGTGAGGCGCTGGGCGTTCCCTACCGGGTCATTCCGGTGCAGGCTGCCCCTCAACCAGGGGAAAGCCCGGAAGCCGCTGCTCGCACCGCTCGTTATGGGGCTTTAGCCGGTGTGATGGCTGCAGGGGATGGGTTGTTCACCGCCCATCATCAAAATGATCAGGCAGAAACATTACTGTTACAGTTACTGCGGGGAGCAGGTCCTCGCGGGCTGGCTGCCATGCCTTGGTTGGCTCCCTTTCCTCCCGGTTGGTTGGCAAGGCCCCTACTCCAGGTGAATCGACAGGCGTTGCGGGGCTATGGCCAGAGCCAAGGATTGGTATGGGTAGAGGACGACAGTAATGGGCGAGAAGACTATCGGCGTAATTATCTTCGTCAGCAAATTCTACCCCGTCTCACCGCCCGTTGGCCGGGGGCTACTGCGACCTTAGCGCGGGCAGCGATCCACCAAGGGGAAACAGCGGATTTGTTGCTAACTCTAGGACGAATGGATTTGGGAGCGGCGGCTCGGGGAAACGTGCTGACTTTATCTTCTAACCTGATTGAGTTACCCACTTCTCGGTTGCGAAATGGGCTTCGCAGTTGGATACAAGACTGTGGTTTTCTACCACCATCCAGTCACGTGTTAGAGCAACTAGTTACCCAGGTATTACCTGCCCGCTGGGATGCTACCCCTTGTCTGAGTTGGCCAGGTGCCGAACTGCGTCGTTACCGCGATCGGTTGTTCTTGTTATCTCCCCTGAGACCATTACCTGCTCTAACTTGGGAAGTAAGCTGGGATTTTACTGAACCATTGGTGCTACCCTGGGGAGGAAAATTAATTGCCGAATCTATCAGCGGTGATGCACTCCTCCAATCGGGTGAAATAGCTGCGACCGGGGAAGGGGTTACCGTGAGACGGCGACGGGGAGGTGAAATTTGTCGTGCTCCAGGGCGCACCCATCACCATCCCCTGAAAGATTGGTGGCAGCAAGCTGGGATTCCTCCCTGGGAACGGGAGCGGACTCCCTTGTTGTATCAAGGTGGTGAGCTAGTGGCCGTACCTGGACTCTGTCAAAGTTATTCCCCGCCACCAGGGGAGACGATGTGGCGAATACAATGGCAGCGATAGTGACAATTACTTGGGAATAGTGTGATGACCAGTGGATTGAGTATTGATAATGAAGGTATTCGCGGGGAGACAATTCGTCGTACCCTGCATTTTTTTTGGTTAGTAGATGAATCGGGATCAATGAGTGGTCAGAAAATTCAAGCAGTCAATTATGCTATTAAGAACGTTTTACCAGAATTACGCAAAATAGAAGAAGACCAACGAGTTAATATTTTAATGCGGGCTATTAAATTTGGTAGCCAAGCTACTTGGCATGTGGGACCTGCGCCCGTTCCCGTTAAAAATTTCACCTGGCGAGATATGAGTGCTACTGGTGGTAGTACCTCTACTGCCCAGGCTATTGATTTACTTAATCAAGAACTGGCACTGGATAAAATTGGCCGGCGTAATGTTCCTCCAGTGGCCATCTTGCTATCCGATGGTTATTGCACTGATCCAGGAGAACGCTATGATCGAGCTATTGACACCTTAGATAAATTACCCTGGGGTGTTAAAGCCGTGCGGGTAGCTATCGGTATTGGAGAATCAGAAGGGGATTATAATAAAGATCAGTTAGATCGCTTTATTTCTCCTTACCTACGGAAAGAAATTCAATTAGAAACATTGGCAGCTCCTGATGTCAGGCGGTTAGTGGAGTTTATTAAAATCGTCAGTACCCAAGCCGCCAGTGCTTCGGCATCTTCTAAATCTGACTTACAGGATCATAGCCAGATGCCAGTCCAATTAGATCCCGCTGCTTTTGCGCCAAGCCGAGGACCAGCGCCGGATCACTATGGCAATTTAGATCCCAATGCCGTTTTTTAATCCTGTTGCCGATATAAAGTCCGGTCAATCACCCCGAGCTAAAGCACGGGGTTTGTGAAGTCTGTCTCTT
>CAWUNB010000286.1:0-2866 GCA_963923745.1 uncultured Thiotrichales bacterium | reverse complement strand
CCTCTCTGGTCTCGTGGGCTCGGAGATGTGTATAAGAGACAGAGCTAACAGACCACCAATAGCGCCAGCCAACACATCTCCCATCCCCCCACTGGCTAAAGCAGGATTGGCCAGCGGGCATAACCCTGGTTGTTCCCTTGGCCCCCCCACTAGGGTGCCTGCCCCCTTAAGTACTCCAACCCCCCCATAGCGTTCCACCAGTGCTGCTAGGGTCTCTAATCGATCAGCTTGAACTTGGGTAGTGGTTTGCCCCAATAATCGTGCCGCTTCTCCGGGATGGGGAGTCAGGATCCAGCTCTCCAATCGAGTAGGTTGCTGGGCTAACAGGTTTAAGCCATCGGCATCCATTACTCCCGATAAATTAGTTGCCAGAGCCGCTTTCCACAGTGACCTTCCCCATGGAGTTAGCCCAAGTCCAGGTCCTACTACTAACACGGTGGCGCGGGCCAACAACGGGGCTAATTCTTTTCCGTTTCTAACCCCATGTACCATTAACTCTGGCCGCGTTACTCCAAGGAATGGTCCGTGATCAGGGTGGGTAGCCACTGTCACCAAACCAGCTCCCACCCGGGCAGCCGCTTCCGCCGCCAAGCGGGCAGCCCCACCGTAACCCGGAGAGCCACCGATGACCAGGCAATGGCCACACTGCCCCTTGTGGGTACTGGGGGCACGGGGAGGAAATTGGTGAAGTAAAGACGATAAACTCAGTACGTAACCAGTGGTTGGTACAGCATCAAAAACTGCTTTGGGAACATCTAAATCAGCCAATTCCACCGTGCCGCAGTAATCAGGACCAGCTCCGGTAAATAAACCTGGCTTTAGGCCAATGAAAGTAACGGTCAAATTGGCGCGTACCGCCTCCCCTAGAGGTTGGCCGGTGTCGGCATTTAGACCTGAGGGAACATCCAGGGCCACTACTGGTCTCTCGCTGGCGTTAATATTCGCTATTGCATCAGCTACTTCACCCCGCACGGTACCGCTTATCCCAATTCCCAGGAGGGCATCAACTACTACGTCAACTGACTCTAGACAACCGGTTTGCCAGGAGGCCGAATGTCCCCCGCTCATTAAGTATTGTTGACGAACTTGTTGTGCGTCAGATGACAACCGAGCCGGATCGCCGAGTTGCCAGACTTGAACTATCCAACCGGCTTCTCGGGCAAGGCGAGCTACCACATAGCCGTCACCGCCGTTGTTACCTACCCCACACACCACCGCCAAACGGCGAGCGGTAGGGAAGTGACGCGCCAGGGCACGAAAAGCCGCCTCGCCCGCCCGAACCATTAGCGCTGTACCAGGAATTCCCTGCACCTCGATAGCCCGGCGATCCAGTGCCCGGATCTGTTGGGTACGGTAAAAATGCGTGTTGATAGGGTGATTTTTCAACAGAGTGTCTCAATCCCATTGCCCAGAGAGAAACATGGACAAAAATCGACTTGATCAGGTAGTAGCGGCAGCCCAACGGGCTAAAGAAAACCGAGAACAGGACTACCGAGAACGGGCACTAAAGATGTACCCCTGGATATGTGGTCGTTGTGGACGGACATTCACTCTAGCCAACCTACGGGAGCTCACTGTTCACCATCGCAACCACAACCACGATGACAACCCGGCCGATGGTAGCAATTGGGAGTTGTTGTGCGTTTACTGCCACGACAACGAACACCAGCGACAACTAGAAGCAAGTTCCGCAAGCCAGGATTCCTCCTCTGCGACAGCTGCGGCAACCCACAATCCTTTCGCCAATTTGAAGAGTTTGCTTGGCAAGGGCTAGAGTGAATTCGGTAACTGAATAGCTTTAGTTATTTTCTGGGCCCTGGCAACAATCCAACAGATACTGTACCAACAGCGGTACTGGTCGGCCAGTGGCCCCTTTCCGATCTCCCCCTGCCCAAGCGGTACCAGCAATATCTAGGTGGGCCCAGTGAAATTTTTTGGTGAATCTTGCTAGAAAACAAGCGGCAGTAATGGCACCAGCATCTCGGCCACCAATATTGGCCATGTCGGCGAAGTTACTCTTAAGTTGGTCCTGATAATCTTCCCACAATGGCATTTCCCACACCCGGTCTCCGCTGTAGCGAGCTGCATTTTGCAAGTCATGGGTCAAGGGGGGGTGGTTGGAAAATAATCCAGAAGGATGTTTGCCCAGGGCAACAACGCAAGCGCCGGTAAGAGTAGCTACGTCAATTACCACTGAAGGTTCAAAGCGCTCGGCATAGGTGAGGGCATCACATAAAATCAATCGACCTTCGGCATCGGTATTAAGGATCTCAATAGTTTGTCCAGATAAACTGGTGACCACATCTCCCGGTTTGCTGGCATTACCATCAGGTAAATTTTCACTGGCGGGAACCAATACTACTAAATTGATCGGGAGTGCTAATTGGACTGCTGCAGCCATTGTTCCCATAACCGCTGCGGCACCGGACATGTCAAATTTCATTTCATCCATCTTATCCCCTGGCTTTAGGGAAATCCCACCAGCATCAAAAGTAATTCCTTTTCCAATAAGGGCCACAGGTTTATCTTCAGCTGGTGCTCCTCGATAATGAAGAATAAGAAATTGTGCAGGTTGGCGACTGCCCCGAGCTACCGACAGTAATGCCCCCATCCCCAATTGCTCCATTTCTTCTTGCCCCAATACTTCCAGAGCCAACTGTTCTGGATGGGCTTCTACCAGGACCCTAGCCTGATCAGCGAGATAACGGGGCGTACAAATATTCCCAGGTAAATTAGCCAAATCTTTGGCCAAACGAATTCCGGCGGAAATAGCTAATGCTTCTGCGACCGCTCGTTCTCCTTCAGCCAATTCCTTACGACCTGTCAAATTCCAGGTAATTTTTTTGAGGTGGCGGCGGGAAGGCTC
>CAWUNB010000285.1:0-2878 GCA_963923745.1 uncultured Thiotrichales bacterium | reverse complement strand
GTATAAGAGACAGCTGCTTTGGAGTCGCCCTAGTAGTCGCTCGCCGTCGTGGCTCGCTCCTGTGCATGGTCGATTCGTCCTCTCCACGTATTTTTTCGACCCTTGTCCCTCGTCCCCATCTGGACGATCATCCAACGTTCCCTTCCCCACAGATTCTCCTCCCACTATGAGCACTGATAAGCCCTGGGCTGGTCGTTTTACCGCTCCCACCAATGCGTTCGTTGAGGCTTTTACCGCGTCGGTGGATTTCGACCGTCGCTTGTATCGCCACGACATCCAAGGCTCTTTAGCCCATGCCCAAATGTTGACCCGAGCAGGGGTACTCACTTCCCAGGAGTTGACGGAGATTCAACAGGGGCTGGCGACCATCCTGGAGGAGATCGAAGCGGGTGAGTTTTCTTGGGAGACCCGGCTAGAAGATGTTCACATGAACATCGAAGCCCGGCTAACCGAGCGTATTGGGATCGCTGGGAAAAAATTGCACACAGGCCGATCCCGTAACGATCAGGTGGCAACGGACGTGCGGTTATGGCTGCGGGATGAGATCGATGCCATCGTGGCCGAGCTTACCCGTCTCCAGCAGGCACTGCTGACAGTGGCAGAGCGGGAAGCCGATACGGTAATGCCCGGTTTTACCCACCTCCAAACCGCCCAGCCTGTGACCTTCGGTCATCACTTGCTGGCCTGGTTTGAAGCGTTGCAACGGGATCGGGGACGGTTGCAGGACTGCCGACGGCGGGTAGATGTACTGCCCCTGGGAGCGGCTGCTCTGGCAGGAACCAGTTACCCCATTGATCGCCACTACACCGCACAATTGCTGGGATTTACCGCCGTGGCGGAAAACTCCTTAGATGCCGTCTCCGATCGGGATTTCGTGATCGAGTTCACTGCAGCAGCAGCGTTGGTCATGACCCATTTATCCCGTTTTTCTGAAGAATTAGTGCTGTGGTCCTGTCCCCAATTTGACTTCGTTGATTTATCCGATGCTTTCTGCACGGGGTCCTCCATCATGCCCCAGAAGAAAAACCCAGACGTCCCTGAGCTGGTGCGGGGTAAAACCGGCAGAGTCACCGGCCACTTGATGGCTTTACTAACCCTGATGAAGGGGCAACCTTTGGCCTATAACAAGGATAATCAGGAGGATAAGGAACCCTTATTTGATACGGTGGATACTTTACGGGGATCCCTAAAAGTCTACGGAGATCTAATTCCTGCCCTCACGGTAAAACGGGAAACCATGAAGGAAGCGGCTCGGCGTGGATTTGCCACCGCCACTGATTTGGCCGACTACTTGGTACGGCGGGGGGTTCCGTTCCGGGATGCCCACGAAGCGGTAGGACGGGCGGTACGATTAGGGGTGGAGACTAGCCGCGATCTGGCTCAACTGACGTTGCCTGAATTACAACAATTTTCCTCGGTAATTACGGATGATGTGTATCAAGTCTTAACCCTGGAGGGGTCGGTAGCTGCCCGAGATCACATTGGAGGTACTGCTCCCCGTCAGGTACGAGAGGCCATTAAACGCGCTTGGGAACGATTGGCGGAATAGCCACAGATTAACGGGAAGATCCGCCAAAAATGCCCAAAATACGATGACACCGCTCTCCCATCCCGCCAACACTGAACTGATGACCCGAGATCTGGCTTGTCTCTGGCATCCCTGCACTCAAATGAAGGACCACGAGTGGCTACCGGTTATTCCTATTCGGCGAGGTCAGGGCGTTTGGTTGGAAGATTTCGCCGGCAATCGTTACCTAGATGCCATTAGTTCTTGGTGGGTCAACTTATTTGGCCACTGCAATCCCCGCATCAATGGAGCCCTCAGCGAACAACTGGCCACCCTAGAGCATGTCATGTTGGCCGGATTTTCCCATGAGACAGTGGTACAGCTTTCGGAACAGCTGATCGCTTTGGCTCCCCCAGGATTGAGCCGCTGCTTCTACGCTGATAACGGTTCTTCTGCGGTGGAAGTCGCAGTGAAGATGAGTTACCACTATTGGCGCAACAGTGGCTACCCTGAGAAAACTCGTTTTATCACTCTAAGCAATAGCTACCACGGAGAAACTCTCGGCGCATTGGCAGTGGGAGATGTGGGTCTCTACAAGGCTATCTACCAGCCATTGTTGATGGACACTATTACCGTGCCCTCTCCCGATGCGTATTACCGGGCACCTGGGCAAAGTTGGGCAGATCATGGGGAGCAATGTTTTGCCGCTATGGAACAAGCCCTTGCCCAGCATCACCGGGAAGTCTGTGCCGTATTGGTGGAACCTTTGGTGCAATGCGCTGGAGGAATGCGGATGTACCATCCGGTTTACCTATCTCGCCTCCGCGAAGCCTGCGATCGCTACGGGGTACACCTAATCGCCGATGAAATTGCGGTGGGCTTTGGGCGCACAGGCACTTTGTTTGCTTGTGAACAAGCGGCCATTCGCCCTGATTTTCTTTGTCTTTCCAAGGGGCTTACGGGCGGCTATCTACCGCTATCGGTGGTATTAACCCATGATGCCATCTATCAAGCCTTCTACGATGACTATGCCAGCCTGCGGGGTTTTCTCCATTCCCATAGTTATACCGGTAATCCTTTGGGGTGTCGGGCGGCTTTAGCCACTTTGGCGATTTTTGCCACGGATAATGTCATCGTCGCCAACCGCTCTCTGGCTCAAGCCCTGGCTCGAGCAACCGCTCCGCTGGCGGATCATCCCCACGTAGCAGAGGTACGGCAAACTGGCATGATTGTGGCTATTGAGATGGTGCAGGATAAGGTTAATCGAACACCCTATCCTTGGCAGGAGCGACGGGGATTGGCGGTTTACCGCCACGGCTTGGCTCGAGGAGTGCTATTACGTCCCTTAGGGAATGTGATCTATTTCATGCC
>CAWUNB010000284.1:0-2889 GCA_963923745.1 uncultured Thiotrichales bacterium | reverse complement strand
AACTAGGTGCGCCCCACTGCCCCCCTCGTTACAATTACCCCCATCTATCTCCCGGGACCTCTCTTCCATGTCTGGCAACACCCTCGGCAAACTATTCACCGTAACTACTTTTGGTGAAAGCCACGGCCCGGCCCTTGGGGCTATCGTGGACGGCTGCCCACCGGGGCTCCCTCTTACGGAGGAGGATTTGCAGCGGGATCTTGATCGCCGTCGTCCCGGCACCTCTCGCCACACCACCCAACGGCGAGAACCCGATCAAGTGCGTATTTTATCTGGAGTATTTGAGGGCCACACCACCGGCACTCCCATTGGCTTGCTCATTGAGAATATAGACCAACGGTCTAAGGACTACCGAGAGTTAGCTGACCGATTCCGCCCAGGCCATGCTGATTACACCTACCAACAAAAATACGGCACTCGAGACTATCGGGGGGGGGGACGTTCTTCTGCCCGGGAAACTGCTATGCGCGTTGCAGCGGGAGGTATTGCTAAACGGTGGTTGCAGTGGCGTCATGGAGTGCTAGTACGGGGTTACTTGGCTCAGCTTGGTCCTCTTCGTCCTAGACAAATTTGTTGGGAAACGCTGGAACAAAATCCCTTCTTTTGCCCTGACCCTGACCTGGTTCCTGCATTAGAGAACTACATGGATGCTCTACGGGCGGCTGGTGATTCCATTGGTGCGCGGATTACGGTAGTAGCCACTGGCGTCCCACCGGGTTGGGGGGAGCCGGTGTTTGATCGGTTAGACGCAGATTTAGCGCACGCCCTAATGGGGATCAATGCGGTTAAGGGGGTGGAAATTGGTGCCGGGTTCGCTACCGTGGAGCAACGGGGCAGTGAGCACCGGGACGAATTAACCCCTACCGGTTTTCTCTCCAATCACGCCGGCGGCATTCTCGGTGGAATCTCCTCGGGCCAAGCCATTGTTGCTAGCATCGCCCTTAAACCGACTTCTAGCTTGCGGATACCAGGGCGCACGATAAATAAGGCTGGTGAGCCGGTAGAAGTCATTACTGAAGGTCGCCATGATCCTTGCGTGGGTATCCGGGCGACTCCTATTGCGGAGGCCATGATGGCCCTCGTGCTGATGGATCACGCTCTTCGTCACCGAGCCCAAAACGGTGATGTGATTGCTATGACCCCAGTTATTCCTCCTGGATTGGAATAAATAGCTCCCCATGGAATCCCCTCCCCGGACGCTGTATCCCCGGCTGTCGGCTTTTTACTTGTTTTACTTCGGTTCCTTGGGGGCATTGGTTCCCTATTGGGGATTATATCTGCAGGGGCTGGCTTTTCAGCCCGAGCAAATTGGTCAATTATCAGCTATCTTCAGTACCACTCGGATTATCGCTCCGAATATCTGGGGGTGGATCGGCGATCATACTGGACGAGGAATGGTGGTGGTGCGTTTTGCCTGTGGATTGGCCTTAATATCATTCCTTGGCGTGCTGGGTACTGAAGATTTTGCTGGATTGGCAGCAGTCATGGTGTCTTTTACTTTTTTTTGGAATGCAGCTCTACCCCAGACTGAAGCCACTGTGCTCAATCATCTAGGGCCTCGCCGCTATAGTTCAGTAAGATTGTGGGGATCGATAGGATTTATCATCGCTGTATTGGCAATGGGATTATTATTAGATTATTGGGGAATTAGTTATTTACCCTGGGTACTAATTGGTTTCTACTTAGCTCTGTGGTTAACTAGTTTAACTGTTCCCGATGCACCACGCCCCCAGTTACAGCAAAAAACAGAATCATTGCGCTACATTTTGTTACGCTGGGAAGTCTGGGCTTTCTTATTAATGACGTTATTGATGCAGGCCAGTCATGGTCCTTATTATACTTTTTTTTCTATTCATCTTAGCCAACATAATTACCCACGTATTTTCATTAGTGGGTTGTGGGCGCTGGGGGTGCTTGCAGAAATTGGCGTATTTTTGTTTATGAATCGCTGGATAAGTCGCCATGGTGTTCAGTGGATATTGCAATTTGTCATGATTTTAGCGGCCCTACGTTGGGTAATTATTGGCACTTGTGCTGATAGACCACTGCTATTACTGGCAGCCCAATTGCTTCACGGCGCGACCTTTGGTGCCTATCATGGTGCTGCGATCCATTTGGTTCACCAATATTTTACCGGGCGCTATCAAGTGCGGGGACAAGCTCTTTACGGTAGTTTAGGCTTTGGTGCAGGGGGAGCATTGGGAAGCCTGTACAGCGGTTATGCCTGGCAAGGGTGGGGAGCAGAAATCACTTTTTGTAGCGCAGCACTATTAAGTTTAGTCGCCCTGGGGCTGGCTCGTTGGGGAATCACCGCTATGGTTCGCTCACCCTCTCCTCTCCCCCAATAAATACTCTCCTAGAGAATAGATTATGGGTAAGATTTACTATTTTCTTTTGATGTTATTTGTTAATCCTGTTTGGGCTATCACCAGTGATAGTAACTTGGATCGAGATTTATTATCTGCAGCTCGTCAAGGCCAAGTGGAACGTTTGCAGGTATTATTGGCGTTAGGAGCTAATGCGAACGCCAAAAATCCCCAGGGACGTACTGCATTAATGAATGCTGCTACCTTGGGTAACTTATCTTCTATGCGCATGTTGATTGCTGCAGGAGCAGAAGTAGATGCTCGAGATAATTTAGAAGAAACTGCTCTATTCGTAGCGGTTACTCGAGGAGATCCCAGAGTGGTAGCTCTGTTGATCGATGCCGGAGCTGATGTAAATGCTAAAAATGCTCGTGGCCAAACAGCCTTGGTATTAGCTAATCGCTCTGGTTACCGGGATATTGCTAAAGTATTGGCAGATGCTGGAGCAGTAGAAGAAGAAATTAAGAAAAAAGAAGAAAAAGAGAAGAAAGAAAAAGAAGAACGGGAGCTGTCTCTTATACAC
>CAWUNB010000283.1:0-2895 GCA_963923745.1 uncultured Thiotrichales bacterium | reverse complement strand
ATGCGCAGGAGCGAGCCACGATGGCGAGCGACTAAGCATTAGGGGCGGACTCCAACAAGAGAATAAATAGAAATAATAGGCAACCGCAGCAGCGTATAGTACGCTTGCGAATTATTTAAATAATTTATGTAATGTTTTTTTGTGAAATCCCTCAAAGCTGAAACCATGAAGAAAGTAAAACCCGATTCGGTTCCTCTACCTCCCCCTTTTAGCGGCTATGTAATCTGTATTGGTGCTTCTGCTGGTGGGTTGGATGCCTTGGAGCGGTTCTTCAAAGCGTGCCCTCGAGATACCGAAGCAGCCTTTGTGGTGATCCAGCACCTCTCCCCCGATCACAAAAGCATCATGAATAACCTGCTGGCACGGCATACTGAGATGCCGGTCATCATGGTGGAAGATGCCATGTCCATCGAGGCAAATTCGGTCTATCTGATTCCCCCCGGCACGATGATGCACATTACTGCCGGCTACCTTCATCTAACACCGAAGCCGGCCCGGGGATTGAATCTACCCATTGATGTCTTCTTCGCCTCCCTGGCTGAAGTCTATAGGCAGCATGCCGTTGGTGTGATTCTGTCGGGGACGGGCACAGACGGTACCCGAGGAGCGGAAGCCATCAAAGCTGCAGGGGGATTGCTGCTGGTACAGGATCCAGAGACCGCCAAGTTCGACGGTATGCCTCGGAGTGCCATTGCGACTAATCTGGTTGATGCCATATTGCTGGCAGAGGAATTACCGGCTCGGCTGGTCGCCCATATAAAAAACTTACCCATCGCCGAGCACCTGCAGGAACCCTCTAAAACTATTGCCCACGCCAGCATGACCAGCGCTGAGGTCATGACCGCTATCTTACGGATATTGCATCAGGTCACCGGTATCGATTTTGCGGATTACAAACAAGCCACTGTTCAGCGCCGTCTTGAGCGGCGTATGCAGATTTGTCACGCTCCAGAGCTATTTCAGTACCTGGATCTACTGGAAAACGACCGCAATGAAGTACTAACTCTGCGGCGGGAGTTGCTGATTTCCGTCACCAGCTTCTTCCGTGATCCGGAAGCTTTTGAAGCCTTGTATGAACAGGTGATCTTGCCTTTGGTGGGAGAGGCCCCAGTAGGAACCACCCTGCGCGTCTGGACCGCCGGCGTGGCTTCCGGGGAAGAAGCCTACACCCTAGCCATGCTCTTCCTGGAAGCCTTTGAGCACCATCGTCGCTGGCCGAATTTAAAAATCTTCGCCACCGACATCGATCAGCCCTGCGTAGAGACAGCCGGGATTGGTCAATACCCGGAATCCACCGCCGCCGAACTTTCACCGGAACGCCTAGGGCGTTTCTTTGTGAAGAATGGTGATCGCTTTGTGGTGAAAAATGAGCTACGCCAATGCATCGTTTTTGCCCGTCATAACCTATTGGCCGACCCTCCGTTCACCAAAATGGACCTGGTGGTATGCCGCAATACCCTCATTTATTTCAAATCCGGTGCTCAGGAGCGGGCGTTACGTTCTCTGCAATATGCGGTTAGAGACGGGGGGGCCCTCATGCTCGGCCCTAGTGAATCCATCTCTGGGGTAAGCGATGGTCTCCAAGTTATTAATGCCAAACTGAAGCTATTTCGGCGCAAAGGCGGACGGTTACTCCCTGTTATCACCCATCGAGATGAACTGTCTTACTCACAGCCCGCAGTTGGCATGGTGAGAGCACCGATACGCCGGCGTCGTGTAGATCCCCCTGATATTGCTCAATTAGGGCTAGCCGCTCTGCTCAGTCGCTATACCCCACCGTCTATGATCATCAATGAGGCCCACGAGGCGGTGCATTTATACGGGGAAGTGAATCTGTATTTTCGCCCTCGAGAAGGGGCTGCTAGCTTGGAAATTCCTCGGTTACTGCCCGATCCCCTGATCCCCATTGCTTCGGCCCTGCTGTACAAAGCGGAAAGGGATCGGGATTACCTGATATCGGATCCCATTACCCTGTTACTGGTCAATGGCGAGCGGCGCAGCATCCGTATCTCCGTATTACCCTTGGAAACGGGGGCGGAAGAACGTTTTTCTTTGCTAAGTTTTCATGCTGAAGCGCCTAAGGAAACCCAAGTAGAATCAGTTGATATCGACGCTGAAACCATGGCTCGTGTCAGCACCTTAGAGCATGAGCTGGCCGCCACCCGGGAAAGTCTGCAGGCCACCATCGAAGAGTTAGAAACCTCTAATGAGGAATTACAAGCCACCAATGAAGAATTGATGGCCTCCAACGAGGAATTACAAAGCTCCAACGAAGAACTGCAATCCGTGAACGAAGAAATGGGCACGGTTAATGCCGAATTTCAAGAAAAGATGCACATTCTTAATCGAGTCAATGCCGATCTTGACGGTATGGCTAAGGCGGCGGGGGTGGCTACCGTGTTCGTTGACGAGCAATTACAGATCACCCGCTTTAGTCCCGATGCCATGCAATTGTTCAAACTTCGGGATAGCGACATCGGTCGGCGCTTGGACGATATTCAGCACATCCTCAAATACCCGGATTTGATGATCGATCTAGAGAATACCCTGCTCACCGATCGCATGGTTGAGCGGGAGATTGAAACTATCAATGGCCATCATGCCTATCTGGCTCGCTTATTGCCTTACGTCATTCCCTCCACCCAAGTTCGAGGCGCGGTGGCCACTTTTGTTGATGTCACCGCTTTCCACGATGCCCGACGGTTGCAATGGGTTATTGATGCCCTACCAGAACACATCGCCGTACTCGATCCGACCGGTACTATCGTATTGGTGAACGCTGCCTGGAAGCGTTTTGCCATGGCCAATGGTGATCCCGAACTAAAGCGTTCTGGCGTGGGTGCGAGTTACCTCAATGCCTGTGCTGTGCCTACGTCTGAGGCAGAGAGCTCAGCA
>CAWUNB010000282.1:0-2899 GCA_963923745.1 uncultured Thiotrichales bacterium | reverse complement strand
TCGATATAATGTCTTTGTCTGCCATAACTTATACTCTGTTGCTCAATTTATTCGTCAGGCCCGCAAAAGCGGGAATCCCATTTTTACTAGTTCCCCCCGTTGACGCAGAGACGACCAAACAGCTCCCTTCGACTCCGCTCAGGGAGCGGTAAATTGAAATTCAAATAAGGTGAGTATTTATTTAGTTACCAGACAACCCCAAATTCTGCCAAATAGCCCGCGTCGGTCCAGATTGATTCATCGTGTAAAAATGCAGCCCTGGCGCACCTTGTTCCAGCAATCGGCGGCTTAATTCACTCACTACATCTAACCCCAGGGCACGGATAGAGTCTAAATCATCGCCATAACCCTCTAAGCGACGCCGTAGCCAACGGGGTATTTCGGCCCCGCAAATATCGGAAAAGCGGGCCAATTGGGAAAAATTAGTAATAGGCATAATGCCAGGGACTATGGGAATGGTTATCCCAAGTTTTTCGCAACTGTCGACGAAACGCAAATAAGCGTCTAAATTATAAAAATATTGGGTAATAGCGCTATTGGCACCCGCCGCTACTTTGCGCTGGAAGTTAGATAAATCAGCCGCCGCAGAAGGCGCTTGAGGATGAAATTCTGGATAGGCGGCTACTTCGATATGGAAATGATCACCGGTTTCCCGGCGAATAAATTCCACCAGTTCATTGGCATAACGAAAGTCCCCGGCATCCCGAGTTCCCGATGGTAAATCCCCACGCAACGCCACAATGTGGCGAATACCTTTGGCGCGGTAGGTTGTTAATAATTCCCGTAAGCTGTCTTGAGTTGAACCAATGCAAGATAAATGGGGAGCGGCTTGATAACCCGCTTGTTGAATATCTAATACCGCTTCAAAAGTCCGGTCTTGGGTAGATCCACCAGCACCGTAAGTCACCGAAAAAAACCGGGGCTGTAACCGGGCTAAATTGTCTCGAGCTCGGCGTAACTTTTCCGCTGCTTCAGCGGTTTTTGGGGGAAATAATTCAAAACTAAATACGGGACTGTGGGCACGCTGGGATTCCACGGCGGGTATCTCCAAGGAGTAAAAACAAAAGGGGGCGGGGATGGGGCGGTCAAGCCCAATCCCCACCCCCTTGTTTTAATAAATGAACGGCTTAGTAGCGGTAATGATGGGGCTTGTAAGGACCGCTCTTGGCGACCCCAATATAGTCCGCTTGTTCGTCGGTCATCTCGGTGAGATGGACGCCGATTTTCTTCAGGTGCAGACGAGCGACTTTTTCATCCAATGCCTTGGGTAGGACATAAACCTGACGCTGGTAGGCCGAGCCGTTGCCGTACAACTCAATCTGGGCCATCACCTGATTGGTAAAGGACGCCGACATGACAAAGCTGGGATGGCCGGTGGCGCAGCCCAGATTCACTAACCGACCCTTGGCCAGCACGATGATGCGCTTGCCGCTGGGGAAGGTAACGTGATCCACCTGGGGCTTAATTTCTTCCCACTGGTATTGCTCGATGGCGGCAATGTCGATTTCTGAGTCAAAGTGGCCAATGTTGCAGACAATGGCCTCGTGCTTCATGGCGATCATGTGATCATGGTTGATGACCCGCAGATTGCCGGTAGCGGTAACAAAGATGTCGCCGATGGCGGCCGCCTCTTCCATGGTGACCACGCGATAGCCTTCCATCGCGGCCTGAAGAGCGCATATCGGATCAATTTCCGTCACCCAGACCGTAGCACCCATGCCCCGGAACGCTTGGGCGCAACCCTTGCCCACGTCGCCGTAGCCGCAGACCACGCAAATTTTGCCGGCTACCATGACATCGGTGGCCCGCTTGATGCCGTCCAGCAGAGATTCCCGGCAACCGTACAGGTTGTCGAATTTGCTCTTGGTCACGGAATCATTGACGTTCATGGCCGGGAACAGCAATTCGCCCCGTTCCTGCATCTGGTACAGGCGATGAACTCCGGTGGTGGTTTCTTCGGTGACACCACGAATGCTGTCGGCCATGGCGGTCCACTTGCCGGGCTGGCGTCCCAAAGAATTGCTCAGCAGCTTGAGAAACTCGGTCCAATCTTCCGAATCGCTGGCGGTGGGGGTCGGTACTTGACCGGCCTTTTCGTATTCCTTGCCCTTGTGGACCAACAGGGTAGCGTCGCCGCCGTCGTCCAGAATCATGTTGGGGGTTTGACCATTGGGCCAAGTCAGAGCCTGCTCGGTGCACCACCAGTACTCCGCCAGGTTTTCCCCTTTCCAGGCAAAAACCGGAATGCCCGCCGCCGCAATGGCCGCTGCGGCATGATCCTGAGTGGAGTAGATGTTGCAGGACGCCCAGCGCACTTCCGCTCCCAAGGCCACTAGGGTCTCGATGAGCACGGCGGTCTGGATGGTCATGTGGAGAGAACCGGAAATCCGTGCGCCCTTGAGGGGTTGGGCGGCGGCGTATTCTTCCCGCAGCGCCATCAAGCCCGGCATTTCTGTCTCAGCGATAGTAATTTCTTTACGACCCCAACCGGCCAGGGTGATATCAGCTACCCGGTAATCCGGCGTCAGGGGGGTTACGTTAGACAGCACGCTACTCATGCAACCATTCTCCTAAAACTAAGGCGTTAAGAAGCGGAAACGCCGGCGGCATCCCGCAGGGCTTCGGCTTTATCGGTGGCTTCCCAAGAGAACTGGGGTTCTTCGCGACCAAAGTGGCCATAAGCGGCAGTGTCGCGATAGATGGGACGAATCAGATTCAACATGGCGATCAAGCCCCGGGGACGCAGGTCAAAGTGTTCCCGGATCAGCACCACCAACCGTTCGTCGTCGATGCGACCAGTACCAAAGGTATCCACGGAAATAGAGGTGGGTTCAGCCACGCCGATGGCGTAGGACCTGTCTCTTATACACATCTCCGAGCCCACGAGACCAGAGAGGAT
>CAWUNB010000281.1:0-2923 GCA_963923745.1 uncultured Thiotrichales bacterium | reverse complement strand
TCTTAGTCCGTCAGCGGGGAACTCACTTCCATCCAGGAACTAATGTGGGTATCGGTAAGGATGACACCCTGTACGCTAAGGCGACGGGACGGGTGTTGTTTGAAGTGAAAGGGCCTTTGTCTCGTAAGTTCGTTAGCATCACCCCTAGCGCCGAGTAAGGTGAAGTTTGTCGATGAAGTAGTGATCAGAGTTGTCGCCGGCGACGGCGGCAACGGCTGTGTCAGTTTCCGTCGGGAGAAGTTCATTCCCTTTGGTGGACCCAACGGGGGAGATGGGGGCGACGGAGGCAGCGTGTTTCTGCAGGCTGATGGTGCCCTCAATACTCTGGTAGATTTTCGCTTCACCCGTCTGTGGCAAGCGCCCCGTGGGCAGAATGGCATGGGTTCTGATTGCACCGGTCGCTCTGGCGGTGATTTGTTCGTCCGAGTACCGGTGGGCACTGTGGCCAGCGATGAAGATACCGGAGAAATTTTAGGTGATCTAGTTCGTCCTGGCCAGACCTTGAAAGTAGCCCAAGGCGGGTTTCACGGCTTGGGCAATACCCGTTTCAAAAGCAGCACCAACCGAGCTCCCCGTCAGTCTACCCAGGGTACTCCAGGGGAAGCCCGGGATCTCCGCTTAGAGTTACGTTTGCTGGCGGATGTTGGTTTACTGGGTCTTCCCAATGCTGGTAAGTCCAGCTTCATCCGTCAGGTCACAGCAGCCCGTCCCAAGGTAGCAGATTATCCCTTTACTACCCTCCATCCCCACTTAGGGGTGGTATCCCTGGAAGCTCAGCGCAGTTTCGTCATCGCCGACATTCCTGGCCTTATTGAGGGGGCAGCAGAGGGAGCGGGTCTAGGGACCCGTTTTCTCAAGCATCTATCCCGCACTCGGCTATTGCTTCACTTGGTGGATATCCTTCCTCCGGAAGGGGATCCGGTGGAGGATGTGCGACGTATTCAGGGGGAGTTATCCCGCTACAGCGCTACCTTAGCCGCCCAGGAACGTTGGTTAGTGGTGAATAAGGCGGACTTGCTTCCCGCCGAGGAAGGAGTCCTGCGGCTAGAGGAGATCGTGACAGCCCTTGAGTGGAAAGGGCCTGCTGCGTTGATTTCCAGCGTGACAGGAGAGGGTTGTCGGGATTTGATACAGGGAATAATGGAATACCTCGAGCAGCACCCCGTTGCTCCTGCTGCTACAGTGCCTCTTATAGAGTTGGCTTCGGACGAAATCCAACCCTGCGAAGAAGACTAGCCCGATAGCAGGCGGACTTCCGCTCGGGCTAGGGCTTCTGGGTCACCGTAGAGTATCAACACATCCCCTGCTCGAAGCCGAGTACTCTCCCCTGGATCAGGGCCACGGATTCCGCCACGACGCACAGCAGTGACATCTACCCCGCAGTGGTGAAAGTCCAGTTCTCCAAGGGTGCGACCGGTAGCAAAACTTCCCTCGGTTACGGTGACAGCGTGGAGTTGTTCCGGGTAAGCCCCGGCCTGTTCTGCGGCAGTGGGCTCGCGACCGTGGAAATAGCCCCGTAACAACCGGTAACCGTTAACACGGGCAGCTTGGGCGTGGCGCAACACCCGCATAGTGGGAACTCCCAGCCGCAGTAACACCTCTGAGGCCAGCATCAAACTGGCTTCTAACGTCTCAGGAATCACTTCCGCCGCCCCAGCATCTTGCAAACGCTGCATATTTACATCAAGGCGAGTTCGCACGACTACGGGTATCCGCTGATCGATGGTGCGCATGGCGGCTAACAGTTTTAGGGTAGTCGCCAGATCATCGTGGGTTACTACCACCAAGTGGGCTCGTGATACCCCAGCCGCTTCCAAAATTTCCCGGCGACTGGAATCCCCAAAGCGTACCGGTTCTCCAGCAGCTCGAGCCTCCTGGATACGATCAGGATCCATGTCCAGAGCGACGTAAGCCCAGCCTTCCCGTTCTAAAAAATGAGCAACGCTCTGGCCAGTTCGTCCATAGCCACACAACACAACATGGTCTTCCAATCCTTGGGCAGCATCCGCCACTTGAGCGAGGGCTTCGGGGCTACAGGCGAGGGCCGGGGCGTGACCAAAACGCTTAACCAGTTCATCGTGGTGACGAACTAAAAATGGTGCAGCAACCAATGTGAGTAGTGATGCGCCCAGGACCACTTGAGTGGTAACAGGCTCGAGCAGCTGACTAGCTAATCCCAAGGCCAGTAGGGCAAAACCAAACTCGCCCCCCTGGGCCAGTATTAATCCAGTCCGCAGAGCGGTAGCGTAATTGTGTCCCAGTAGTCGAGTGACCCAAACTACCAGGGCGGCTTTGAGAAGTAATAGGCCCAGGGCCAGAGCCACCACTTGGGGCAATAGAGCCGGCAGGGTAGTTAAGTCCAACAACATGCCTACACTGATAAAGAACAGCCCCATCAGGGCATCCCGAAAAGGGCGTAGATCCGCTTCCACTTGATGGCGATATTCTGTTTCTGCCAAAGTCATTCCGGCTAGAAACGCTCCTAGGGATAACGACAACCCCAAAATATGAGTCAGTGCAGCGGCACTCAGTACCACGGCTAGGGCGGTTAAAGTAAACAATTCCCCAGAGCGGGTACGGGCAACCTCATGAAACAAGGGCCGGAGTAACCAGTGACCTCCCCCGAGGAGTATCCCTGCGGCTAAGGCACCTTTGGCTAGGGCCAGCAGTAATTCACCGATGACGGAGTCGCTGCTTCCGGTTAATACAGGAACTACGATGAGGAAGGGAATTACCGCCAGATCTTGAAACAGCAACACGGCTACGGCCAACCGACCATGGATACTCTGGACTTCCCCCTGTTCCACCAGTTGACGAACCACCACCGCAGTGGAAGACATAGCCAAGGCACCACCGTAAAGAAATGCGGCTTCCGGTGTTGCTCCCCAAAGGAAAGCGATTAACCCACAGGAAAGGGCTGTGG
>CAWUNB010000280.1:0-2925 GCA_963923745.1 uncultured Thiotrichales bacterium | reverse complement strand
GGAAGACACCTGGGGACTAAGGGGGGTAAGCCATAGGGTGCCCTCCGCCGTAGCTTGGGGGAGATTCTGGGCCAACAGCAGCGTGGATACGCCACCCAATTGGTTCATCAACACATTGGGGAAGATCCCAGAAAACAAACAGCCAGCCGCCAATAAAGCCAGGGCAGCCCGCATTCCCAGATCAGCTTCTCGAGCGTGTTTAGCTTGACGGGAACGGGGTTGGCCAAGAAAGGCCACTCCGTAAATTTTTACTACAGCTGCCGCTCCGATGGCGGCAGTGAGGGCCAGCAGGGCAGCATTTACTGGAATAAGCGTTCGTAATATTCCACTCTCCAAATGGCTAACCTGAAGGGCAGTTTGGAACGTCAACCATTCAGATACGAAGCCATTGAGGGGAGGCAACCCGGCCATGGCTAGGCTACCCACCAGGAACAAACCAGCAGTTTGGGGCATCCGACGGATTAGCCCCCCCATTTGGTTGAGATCTCGCTGATGACTCTGGGAGATGACGGCACCCGCACCCAAAAATAGCAGGCTTTTGAACAAAGCGTGATTCCAACCATGGTACAGGGCTGCGATTAAACCAAGGGCGGCCAAACGAGGGTGACCAATGCCGAGGAAGATTAGGGACAACCCCAGCCCGAGAAAAATAATGCCGACATTTTCCACCGAGGAGTAAGCCAGTAACCGTTTGAGATCAGACTGTTGTAGGGCATGAATCGCTCCCATCAGCCCAGAAACACTTCCCACCAGCAAGGTGATCAACCCCCACTGCCACTCCACATTTCCCAACAAATCAAAGGTGAAACGGACAAACCCGTACACCGCCATTTTTAGCATTACTCCACTCATTAAGGCGGAGATGTGGGAAGGGGCCACCGGGTGGGCTTCGGGTAGCCAGACA
This sequence comes from uncultured Thiotrichales bacterium, assembly GCA_963923745.1. Lineage (GTDB taxonomy): Bacteria > Pseudomonadota > Gammaproteobacteria > CAIRSR01 > CAIRSR01 > CAWUNB01. Next base: position 2,021 of record CAWUNB010000280.1, on the reverse strand, counting down.
TGCACTGGGATAAGACCGGCTTTCATGCCAAATCCCAGTAAGCCTAGGCTAAACGCCACAGTTCCCCATTCGGAAGTCAGCGTCGTCGCCCGCAGGGCATCGAAGGTAAAACCATTGCCAAAACCCGCCAGTACGCCAAAACCCAGCAGAATGGATAGGGCACCAATATGGGCCATCAGCAGATAGAGAAAAGCAGCCCGTCGGTTAGCGCTGTGCTGATGTTGGTAGGCCACCAGAAAATAGGAGGATAGGGACATTAGTTCCCATGCCACCATGAAAGCGTAAGCATCGTCCGCTAGCAGCACTAATTCCATGCCGGCCACAAATAAACCGGTGAACAGGCCCAACACCGCCAGTGGCTGGCGGCCATGTTCGAATTCTCGAGTATAGCCCGGCCCAAATAGGGACACGGCAACGGTGACTGTGCCTATTAGGGCTAGAAACAGCCCAGACAAGCTGTCTACCCGCAGATGCCAGGGGAGCCAAGGGAGTCCTAGGGGTAGCTGAACCCGGAAGGGAAGGGGCTCTGCCAGGGCTAGTAACCCTGCTGACAGAGCAGCAAGACCCGACAATCCCAGCAGGGAGAATGCAGCGAGTCGTAACAAGAGTGGCCGACGATCAGCCCCAAGGGATACCAAAGCGGAAGCCAGCGCAGCGGCAACGGCGAGATAGACGAGGGGGAAAACCACGGCGGCATCCCCTATTAACGAGCGCGGAAGGTAATGCGGCCTTTGCTAAGGTCGTAGGGGGTGAGCTGCACCGTCACTTTGTCACCGGTAAGAATACGAATGTAGTGCTTGCGCATCTTGCCGGAGATATGGGCCGTCACGACGTGACCATTTTCCAATTGAACACGGAACATGGTGTTGGGAAGGGTTTCCGTGACGACCCCTTCCATTTCGATGTGGTCTTCTTTCGCCATGGGAGAAACGTATTGCTTCCATTGTGGAGTGAGTGAACCGGTATGACAAAAGTCAAATACCGGGGGATCCGGTTATTCTAACAGGATCAGGGCCGTTTCTACCCTGCTGATTTTGCTCCTCTGCTCTAGGAAAAGCCCGGTAGTGCTGAAGACAGCATAGAATCCTTGCTGAAGGTGCTTCCTGTTAACCCTTGCATCAGGCTAGGACTGGTATCATTCCCGCCCTTGCCCTGGTGGCGGGGCCTGGTAGGAGAAGAGCCAATGAGCCTAGATGACAAGGTATTAGGGGTGATGCGGGGCCTCAACCAAGCCGCTGAAAAACGGGGTTGGTGTTTGGTGGAAGGCGCTTCTGGCGTAGGTAAGACCGGTGCTATCCGGGAAGCCATTCATCAGCTGGGTTGGGATGCGGTGTGGATGGGCGTCGCGGAATTGGAAGCAAAAGCAGAGGAGGGGCAGCAAGGCCTGACAGAAGAGCCCCGAGAATTATTGGTATTTGATGGCTTAGTGGATGAATGGACGTGTGCTGACTTATCCCAGTTGCCTGATGGGAGTTGGACAGCCCTGTATTCCGCTATTACGGTGGCCATGGCACGGGCTCAACAAGGGTTACTGACCGTGGTTGCCGCCACCTGTCAAGATGGTGATGGTGATCATTTGATAGAGGAAAAATTACCGGGCTGTGTCGTTGTGAGCATGGGCTAATTTGAGCGACCTGTTACTCCATGACTACTTCTACGCTGGCTTATCCCATTGGGGATCGTCTTTACCTTAACGTGACTGATCGCTGCACCTTAGTGTGTAGTTTTTGTCCAAAACATAACGGGACACGCCAAGTCCATGAACATGATCTGACCCTGGCAAATTTTCCAACGGTTGAAGAATTAGTTGACGCTGTTGGCGATCCTCGCCCTTGGCAAGAGGTTGTTTTCTGCGGTTACGGTGAACCTACCTTGCGCTTAAAAGTTGTCTTAGCAGTGGCAGAGATCATTAAGTCCCAAGGAGGGCGAGTACGCCTAAATACCGATGGATTGGCTTGCTTAGTCCACAAAAAAGACGTTCTACCCGATATGGCAGGTCGGATCGATGCGCTGTCGGTCTC
>CAWUNB010000279.1:0-2967 GCA_963923745.1 uncultured Thiotrichales bacterium | reverse complement strand
GTTCTCCGCTCCCTGGGCGGAGTCGACGCTCCCTTCGACTTCGCTCAGGGAGCGGGGCTATCTGTCAATTAGCCTATTCAAGTCCTATTTTGAAAAACCAGAAACTGAAATGGGATCAGTCTATTTCTAGATCCCCGCTTTCGCGGGGATGATAGATAGATTTTTACAAACAGGTTCTTTTTACGCTAGGGCATCTTGATCTTGTGACTCTGCTCAGGGAGCGATATTTACCTTAGGAAGAAGGAGATATTGAATGACGACGTCTCTCATCTCGTCTTGTACGAATTAATTTAGTATCGTCAGCCATATCCTGGTAGGTAACAGCCAGCGTTTTCTCAAAATCTGCTAATTCTCCTTCGCCTTTAGCCGCTTCGGCTGAAATTTCAGACGCAAAAGATGTTTTTGGCTTTCTTGTCATAACCGCTTTGAAATTTCCACCAATAACATAAGTCGCCGTCTCAGCACTAATCAGTGGCTTGATGGTTTCTTCTGAACTATTATCAGGGGCATAAATAGCTTTTGGCTCTCGATCCAAATTGAGAGACAATGAAATAGCTGCACAGTGAATGGAACAGGTCCCATCTACTCGATCATCTGAATAATGAATCAAGTGGCGACTAAAATGGTAATCTTTACGACTCATACCACAATACGGGCATTTAGGATATTTAGTTAACTCATCTACTAGCGGAGTTAAATCTTTAGATTTTTTAGATAAGAATTGCATTGGGGTATCATCATCGTCATCGGCCCTCACTTTTTCGACGGGAGTAATTGTGGCTGTAACTAACCCTAAACTAGCTCCGATGGCTAAAAATAGGCGACGCTTCATTTTTTATTTCCTCTCTTTAATTAGGTAACTGCTGAATTAGTCGAACTAACCAATAGTAACAGTATGAAAATTTTGTGCCAAAATAAAATAACCATTTTATTATGTAGTTAGTGAATTAATCGCAATCAATTGTGTTATTTACCACAGACAATAGACCGGACTGAGTTATTCCACTCACCAAAGAACCATAGAGAGCGCTAAAACACGATCCAGGATGGATTTGTTTAAGTCCTGCACACTAATCCCGGTAATCAGTAAACCGGGTTAGCTGGCGTCGTTCTCGTTTGGTAGGTCGCCCATCTCCCCGCTCCCGCTGGGGCTCAAGCCGTTTCATCTCAGCCTGTTGTTCCCGTCGAACAATGCTCTCCGGCGTTTCCTGGTAGAGCAACGCTGCTTCGGGGGCTCCTCGGCGCACATCAGACAGCCCGGTTATTACGACGGTACGTTCCAAGTGGGTACGCACCGTCACTGTCATCCCCAAGCGGACTTCCTTTGCCGGTTTAACCCGCTCACCGTTTATCAACACCTTCCCACCAGTAATAGCCTCCACCGCCAGACTCCGGGTTTTCAGAAAGCGAGCGGCCCATAGCCATTTATCCAGGCGAACGCGATCAGGGGATGACGATTCAACCATGATAGCCCTTAGCCTAAGGTAGCAAATACTGCCTTGGCAGCGGTGAGGGTGGCGGTGATTTCCTTCTCCCGATGGGCGCTGGATACAAAACCTGCCTCAAAAGCTGACGGTGCCAAATACACCCCCCGATCCAACATGCCATGGAAGAAGGTCCGGAAACGAGCTACGTCACAAGCCATCACCTGGGAGTAACTTTGGACCGAGGTCGCTTCGGAAAAGAACAGGCCAAACATCCCGCCGACTTGATTAGTCGTGAAAGGAATGCCTTGCTCCTGGGCTGCTGCTTGTAACCCTTTAGTGAGGGACTGGGTAGTAGCAGATAGGTCTTGGAAAAAACCAGGCTGACTGATGAGGTCGAGGGTCGCTAACCCCGATGCCATGGCCACAGGATTACCGGAGAGAGTCCCTGCCTGGTAAACCGGTCCCAAAGGAGCAATGCGTTCCATAATGTCCCGCCGTCCTCCGAAAGCGCCGACTGGCAATCCACCCCCGATAACTTTGCCTAGGGTGGTTAGATCAGGGCGAATACCGTATAGGGCTTGAGCTCCCCCCAGTGCAACTCGGAAACCCGTCATCACTTCGTCAAAAATAAGTACAACGCCGTAGCGATCACACAACGCCCGCAATCCTTCCAGAAAACCCGCTGCAGGGGGCACGCAGTTCATATTACCGGCTACTGGTTCCACGATAACGCCGGCTAACTGTTCACCAAATTGGGCAAAAGCCGCCGTTGTTTGGTCCAAATCGTTATAAGGTAGGGTTAGGGTATGGGCCGCTAATGCCGCTGGAACACCCGCCGAACTGGGTACTCCCAGAGTTAGGGCACCGGAGCCGGCTTTTACCAGCAGGGAATCGGAGTGGCCGTGGTAACAACCTTCAAACTTAAGAATGGTATCTCGCCCGGTATAGCCCCGAGCTAGACGAATGGCGCTCATGGTGGCTTCCGTTCCTGAGCTAACCATGCGGACCAATTCCAAGGAAGGCATCAACTCCGTCAAGCGGCGGGCCATGGTGACTTCCAGGGAAGTGGGGGCCCCAAAACCCAATCCAGCGGCAGCGGTTTCCTGCACCGCCCGTACTACCGCAGGATGGGCATGACCAGCAATCATCGGTCCCCAAGAGGCAACGTAGTCGATGTAACTTCGTCCATCTTCATCGTATAGATATGCCCCTTCCCCTCTTTTGAAGAAGAGCGGGTCACCGCCTACACCACGAAATGCCCGCACCGGTGAATTCACACCACCAGGGATATAGCGACCTGCTTCAGCAAAAAGAGTTTGGGAAAGGGTCATGTCAATTTATTCCGCTAACAGTTAATTTTCGTTGGAAGAAAACAGTTGAGTGTACTGACTGGCGGCAGTACGAATATCTCCGGCAGCAAATAGCCCGTGGACCACAGCCAACATATCCGCGCCAGCCGCAATTAAGTCGGTACCGTTATAGGGGGTGATACCGCCAATAGCCACCAGGGGGATATCCAACATCCGTTTGGCCTGGGTTA
>CAWUNB010000278.1:0-3001 GCA_963923745.1 uncultured Thiotrichales bacterium | reverse complement strand
TTACCGGGTTAGTTTTGCGTTACGTCAAAAAATCCACAGCGGGGTCAAAGTGCATCCAACCCGCGAGCGAGTCACTGTACCCGCCCACGGTACCGCCACCCTAGAGGTGGTTGTGGTAGTGGATCCCCAAGGCTTACAGGACTGGCAACTGGCTGAAGAAGGAAGACGGGATCCTAAGGCTTTAGATAATGCCGAATATGATGGTCAACTCCTATTCACTCCCCTATCAGGGGGAGATCCGTTACGGGTGCCGTTTTACCTGTTGGCTCGGCGGGTATCCGCTATTCACAGTGATCCCAGCGAATTGAGAAATGGATCAAACCTGCTGACCCTGATAAATGATTCTGAGATCACAGGAAATACTGAGATTTACCACTTAGTAGGAGAAGACGGCAACGAACCCTTGGTTAACGATGGGCGGGATATCAGAGCTGTGGGGGTACGGTTATATTCAGATCCTCAGCAGGGAGAGGTGTTGGAGTTTGCTTTCGCTACCTACGACTACCGAGTTAACCCTGACAAAATTGGTATTCACATTTATTTAGATACCGATGGAGATGGCAAGGATGACTTTGGTCTATTCAATCGTGCGGAAAGCAAACCCCGTTACGGTACCTCCGGTGGCACCAATCGTACTTTCCTCAAAAATCTCCGCACCGGTAACGTGGCCCAGCAGTACTACATTACCAGCGGCGTACTGGAGGGAAATATTGTGCTTCCGGTTCCTCTCCAAGCCCTCGGTTTAACGCCCGGTCACCTTGTTTTTTCCTTCTGGGTAGCGGTATTCCGGGGAGGACCAGCAGAAACAATGCGCCGTGATACCGATTTAGTTCCCGATGGGGCTATTACCCAGCAGGCACGGTTTCAGGTTGATTTAGATCACCCTAGCGTAACCGTGGGAGAGAGACATCTATCGGTTGGTCCGGGTCAATCCCAGGTGAAAGTAAGCTACCGAGATGATCCGTCGTCAACTAAAAAAGGGTTACTGTTACTCTACCCCACCAATGAACCTGGCCTGACCGAAGCCCAGGTGGTGAACTATCCGCTGGAACAATTACCCAGAACAGGTTTCTATGAAAATAATCAATGAATTCCATCTTGAATCTCCTTTCCTTCAAGCCTTTCAGGGCCGTTTTGTTGGCGTGTTGCGCTGGGAACAATTGGACAATTTGTGGAAAACGTTGGCAGATCAAGCCGAGCAAGGCTGGTATGTCTACGCGGTAGGAGAGCCCCCCCCCACTCAACCTTTGACTGCTCCCCATTTACGGGAAGTTATTACTGAATTGGATGCACTATTACGCCGGGATCACAACCAGGACTACTGCGGGATTGTCTATACCGACAGCGTCACCGAACCGTCTCTTATTAAGGTTTACGATCCCCACCAACTGGGCAGTGTTTGCGGATCCAGCGGTGCGCCCGTATTGCCAGGCTGGGTGTTATCCCGACTTGTACCGGTAGACCTTCCCGCTGCCTTACCTCAACCAGGGAACCGACGCCGATGGTGGGAGAAACTACTGGGAAATTTTGGCTAACATGCAAATAGGGGCGGAAATCGGTGAGAATTCAGAGACTAGATTGTCTTGATAATCTCCTGTACAGCAAAATCTCACCGCGATCCAATTGAATCCAACCAAGTAACTGCAGAAGCTAACCAACCGGTCATGGTACAATTCACCAGTAATTAATTTAATCAATGACTTATAAATACCCTATCTATCTTTCGGTTAACCCCCCTTAACGGACGGTATGGCGTTGGCTCAAGCAACACGTAAATCTCCCCCCGAAGAGCGGGTCACATTTAAATTGCAGCGTGGTGTACGCGATGCCTTGTTGTGGCTATCCGTCGCTGTAGCTCTGTACATGTTGTTAGCTCTGTCGAGCTATAACCCAGAGGATCCGGCCTGGACCCATACATCCGGTGGCCGCTATTCCAACGCCGGTGGTCCCCTAGGATCCTATTTCTCCGACATCGCTCTCTATCTCTTGGGTTATGTGGCATTTGCTCTACCAGGGTTGGTGCTCTACAGCGGCTGGTTATTCCACCGTAATACAGATTCCAACGCTTCTGGTGCCAATGAGGAGCAATTTCACCCAGCTAACTGGGCATTGGCAGCAACGGGATTGGTGCTGACCTTAATAGCAATAGCGGGGCTAGTAACTTTACAAACTCGCCAACCCTGGTGGTGCCAGGTTCCTGTCCTTAAAGGTCTAGGAGTATGCGGCGCTGGTGGGCTAGTGGGGGAATTAGCTGGAGTCAAATTGGCTTACCTATTAGGGTATGTGGGTGCCACGGTATTCCTACTGGGACTAACTTTTGCCGCTATTACCTTGTTTACCGGTGTTTCTTGGGTCGGGCTAGCTGAATGGCTAGGTGAAACAGTATTCCGCTTGTTCCACATCGGTGGAGAAGAGGAGCCAGAGGAAGCCAACGAAACTGAAGAAAACCCCAGCGAAACCCTTCTTGCCTCTGTCCCTCCTCCTGTAGTACCCGCTTCCTCAGACCCTTCACCCGAAGCTACCCCTTCCCGGCGAAACCGAGGAGTTCGGGTAGAGCCATCCTTAGGTGATTTAGAAGAGACACCAGTAGGGTCACCCCCCCTATCTGTTATTAATCCTAAGGTGGCAGACTCCTCTCCCAAGGGTGAATCCGCTCGGAAAAAAGTCACTCCTCCAATTCCACCTCTGTCGCCAGATCCAGATCTCCCCCTTCTGGGTCCAGCTGTTCCAGTTACCCCATCCGTCGAACCAGTAATTACCCCAGCGGTTTCCATCGAACCCGTGGTGGATTTAGATCTATTAAGGAAAAAATCTGCTGAACCGGCCACTGTGCTGGTTCCTGATAAGTTACCCCCCATTCCTTTACCTGTTTCTGCCACACCGTCAGGGTTAGCAACCCAGGTACTCCCAGTGGAGCGACCAGCAGCCCCTGATTCAACGGCTTCACCTGTGGATGATTCCCTAGGGAGGCTGTCTCTTATACACATCTGACGCTGCCGAC
>CAWUNB010000277.1:0-3024 GCA_963923745.1 uncultured Thiotrichales bacterium | reverse complement strand
GCGTTCGTGGAAGATGCGGTAGTGAATCAGATCGGCCACGGTGCCTAACCGAATTCCCCATTGCTCCGACAGAATTTCCAGATCGGGGCGGCGGGCCATAGTGCCGTCTTCGTTGAGAATCTCCACGATGACGGTGGCCGGTTCCAATCCGGCCAAGCGGGCCAAATCGCAGCCGGCTTCGGTATGGCCGGCGCGGGTGAGCACGCCTCCCGGTTGCGCCATCAACGGGAAGATATGACCGGGATGGACCAGATCACCAGGACGGGCGTCAGGGGCGACGGCGGTACGCACGGTGTGGGCGCGGTCAGCAGCGGAGATACCGGTGGTGACTCCTTGGGCGGCTTCAATGGAGACGGTGAAATTAGTGGCGTGTTTGTCGTTGGTATCGCTCACCATCAGGGGCAAGCGTAATTGCTGGCAGCGTTCCCGGGTCAGGGTTAAACAAATCAGTCCCCGGCCATTGCGGGCCATGAAGTTAATGTCTTCGGGCCGCACGAGGGAGGCGGCCATAATCAAATCCCCTTCGTTCTCCCGTCCTTCATCGTCCATGAGAATAACCATGCGACCTTGCCGAATGTCTTCGATGATCTCGGGAATAGCAGAAAGGGCCATAGTAGATCCTAAGCGTCAAGAGAAAACGGGGAGGTTAAGCGCCCCGCAGAAAACCGTGTTCCGCCAGTAATTCTCGGGTTATTCCCCCAGCTTGCGGTTGGGCCGCTCGATCCCCCAGCAGCAGCCGCTCCAGATAACGGGCGATGATATCGACTTCCAGGTTCACAGAGCGACCGGGAGCCCACTGGCTCAGAGTCGTTTCGGCCAGGGTATGGGGCACGATGTTCAAGTGAAAAGTGGCACCGACCACGGCGTTGACGGTCAAACTCACGCCATCGACACAGATAGAGCCCTTCTCCGCAATATAGCGAGCTAAAGAATCAGGGGCCTGGATGGCAAATGCCACCGAGCGGGCCTGGGGCTGGCGGGAAATCACTCGACCCAGCCCGTCCACATGGCCGCTGACCAGATGGCCGCCTAAACGGGTCTGGGGAGTAAGGGCTTTTTCCAGATTGACCGGACTGCCTACGGCTAATTGGCCCAGTCCGGTGCGGGAGAGGGTTTCCCCCGACACGTCGGCTTCAAACCCCTCTCCTGGCAAGGCCACGGCGGTGAGACACACGCCATTGACAGCAATGCTATCCCCCAGGGCGACATCGGCCAGATCCAGCTTACCGGTGTGTACCCGCAGGCGCATATCGCCGCCTCGGGGAGTCAGGGCGGCAATGTGGCCGAGGGCTTGGATAATTCCGGTAAACACAACTGGCTCCTTAGCGCCGAGGGGCCACGACGGCTTCCACCCGCCAATCTCGGCCCAAGGGCCGCACGTCGCGAATCTCCAGTTGGATGGCGTCTTCCAGCAAGGTCAATCCCGGCAAGCGGAACATACCCCGCGCCCCGTCCCCCATCAGCAGCGGGGCAAGATAGACCACCAGTTCATCCACCAAACCGGCTTTTAGCAGTGAACCGGCTAAAGTAGCCCCGGTTTCCACCAGAACTTCATTGACTTCCCGGGTAGCCAGTAAATCCAATACCGAGGCCAAATCCACCGTGTCCCAGGTACCGGGGAAGCGCATCACTTCCGCGCCTTTGCCCTGTAATACTTCCGCCACGTCCTGATCGTCGCTGGAGGTGGCAATCAGGGTCTTACCGGGGGCCGTCAGCATTCGCGCCTTCTCCGGCATACTCAAATGGGGATCTACGACGACTCGCAGGGGTTGGCGCACGGTTCCGCCTGGATAACGTTCGCCTAAAAACTGTTCAGGACGCACGGTGAAGTTGGGATCGTCGGCCAGGACCGTGCCGATACCGGTCATCACCGCTGAACTGCGGGCCCGCAGTCGTTGGACATCGGCACGGGCCGCTTCCCCGGTGATCCACTTGCTTTCCCCGGACGGCATGGCGGTACGTCCGTCCAAACTGACCCCCAGTTTGCAGCGCACGTAGGGACGCTTTTCCCGCATCCGTTTGACGAATCCGGGATTCAACTCCGTGGCCTGTTTGGCCATTAAGCCCCAGGCTACTTGCACGCCGTTGGCCTTGAGTTCCGCTAGACCGCGCCCAGACACCAGGGGGTTGGGATCTTCCATCGCCGCCACTACCCGCGCTATCCCGGCTTTCAGCAAAGCGCGACTACAAGGCGGAGTGCGCCCTTGGTGGGCACAGGGTTCCAGGGTGATATAAGCGGTAGCGCCTTTAGCCCGATCTCCGGCCATGAGCAGAGCACGCACTTCGGCATGAGCCTCTCCGGCCCGCTCGTGCCAGCCTTCGCCCACGATGTGACCGTCCTTGACCAACACGCAACCAACGCGGGGATTCGGATCGGCGGTATAGAGACCACGGGCCGCTAACTGGAGCGCCCGCGCCATGTAGCGACTGTCTTCAACGCTGAAAATAGACATCTGGCCTCTATCCTGGGCTGAGGGGAGGGACGCCTTCCTCCGCCAGGGGCGTGGAAGACAGGGCTGGGGGATCTAATTCGTGTTCCAAGCGAGCAATTTCTTCGCGAAAGGCATTCACGTCCTGAAAACTGCGATACACCGAAGCAAAGCGCACATAGGCTACCTGGTCGAGGCGACGCAGTTCTTCCATAACCCACTCGCCCAATAGACGGGAATCGATTTCCCGCTCACTCCAGGCCAACAAGCGGCGCTTAATGCGGGCCAGGGTTGCTTCTATGGCTTCCGTGGCTATCGGGCGCTTTTGTAAAGCGCGTACCAAGCTGGTGCGCAACTTCCCTTCATCAAAGGGCTGACGGTACCCCGCCCGTTTGATGATGTCGGGCATAGCCAAGTCCGGACTTTCGAAGGTGGTAAAGCGCTCGCCGCAGGTAATACATTCCCGACGGCGACGCACTTGATAGCCTTCCCCCGCCAAGCGAGAGTCAATAACCCGGGTATCCGGTGCTTGGCAAAAAGGACAGCGCACGGCAAGGCCCTAGTGATGCCGCCGATTAGGGACCGTACACCGGGA
>CAWUNB010000276.1:0-3029 GCA_963923745.1 uncultured Thiotrichales bacterium | reverse complement strand
TTCTGAGGTGATGATAACAACTGAATTGGGAATAGAAGTAGCTCGCTGGCAAACAGCCCTGGCCCGGGAGGGATTGCAGAGCGGCGATCGAGTTGCGGTAATGCTGCGCAATTGCCGGGAATGGATCATCTTCGACCAAGCCGCTTTGGGATTGGGGTTAGTCGTTGTACCCCTCTACACCAATGACCGCCCCGATAATGTTTGCTATTGCCTAGAAGATGCTGGCGTCAAAGTACTGCTGGTGGAAGGCGACGTGCAATGGAAAGATTTGTGGGAGCCTTTGGCCCAGTCCGCTAGCCTACAACGGATTGTTAGCTTGCTACCGGTGAAACGCCCCGATCCTCGGTTACACCAATTGGACGATTGGTTGGGAACTACCCCAGCCGATCCCTTGGTAGAAGGGCATCGAGATCCATTAGCCCTGGCTACCATTGTCTACACCTCAGGTACCACTGGGCGACCCAAAGGAGTGATGCTCAGTCACCATAACATTTTGTGGAATGCGTGGTCGGGAGCCCATGTCGTCGCTGTGGTTCCCGATGACCTGTTTATCTCTTTCATGCCCTTGTCCCATACTCTGGAACGCACTGGTACCTATTACCTGAGTTTGATGGCGGGTTGTACCGTAGCTTTCGCTCGCTCTATCTTGCAATTGGGAGAAGATCTGCAAACCCTCCGTCCCACGGCCATGATCAGCGTGCCCCGTATCTTCGAGAAGGTCTACGGACGGGTACAGGACCAATTAGATAAAAAAAGTCCTTTAGTACGGAAATTATTCGCCTTTACGGTGGCAATTGGTTGGCGACGTTTTCTGTACCATCAGGGACGCGGGGGTTGGCATCCAGGATTTTTACTATGGCCTCTCTTGGATCGATTGGTAGCTCACCCAGTACGGGAGAAGCTGGGGGGGAGGCTACGGGTAGCGGTGAGCGGCGGGGCGGCACTATTTCAGGAAGTCGCCCAATTTTTTGTCGGTCTGGGGGTTGCTATTTGTCAGGGCTATGGCCTGACAGAGCATAGTCCGGTGATTACCCTCAATCCCTTGGAGAATAACGACCCTGCTAGCGTAGGAGTGGCAATCCCCGGATTGGAGTATCGCATTGGCGAACACCACGAATTGCTGGTACGTAGCCCTTCGGTGATGATGGGCTACTGGAACAATCCAGAGGCTACCGCTGGATTGATTGACAGTGACGGTTGGCTACATACCGGGGATCAGGTACGAGTTCAGGGAGGGCACTTTTACATTACCGGTCGCATTAAAGAAATCTTGGTATTATCCAACGGCGAGAAAGTACCTCCGGTGGATATGGAAATGGCCATTACCTTGGATCCACTATTGGATCAGGCTTTGGTCGCAGGAGAAGGAAAATCATTTCTAGCTGCTGTTATTGTTGTCAATCGGGATCATTGGTTTGCCTTTGCTCGAGGTTTAGGCTTGGAGCCAGAAGACGAAAATACGTTATCCCATAAAACAGTTATGCGTAGTATCTTGGAGCGGATTCGCCGTCATACCCGTCACTTTCCTGGCTATGCCCAAATACGGGCAGTGCATCTAACATTAGAACCCTGGACGGTAGAAAATGGTTTGATTACCCCTACCCTGAAATTACGTCGCTCTCGCATTATGGAATACCATAAAACTGATTTAGAGCGATTATTTGATACTTTCTAACATGAGCTCCAGATAAAATGGCCCGATCTTTTTATAGCAGCTTAGTGTTGGCCAGTTATCTACTGGTGATACCTGCCCATGCTATCCCTCCTCCGCCTCCTACTCCTCCACCAGATAGTTATAGCGAGAATTATTTTTTAGATAAATATAATCGAATGATGTATCGCTTTAATGAGTGGTTATTCTCCTGGATTAATCCAGGGGAAAATAAAAATGAAACGCATCGGGGAATTGCTGATCACATTCCCGCACCTATTAAAACTGGAACAGCTAATTTTTTAACCAATTTAATTAATGAACCCTTGACTATTGCAGCCAGCTTACTGGAAGGCGATCAAGATAATGCTTTTCGCTCCACCACTCGATTATTGGTAAATACCACTATCGGAATTGGTGGTATTTTTGATGTAGCTGGTTATTTTGGATATACCGGTGACTATCGGGATTTAGGGTTAGCCATGTGCCGTTATGGTATTCCCGCCGGTCCCCATGTTGTTGTGCCTCTTGTGGGTCCTCGGACTTTACGGGACGGTATGGCCGATGTAGTGCTAGTAAATGTGCTCTATTTGTCAGTACTGGCTGCTATTTTTGGCTCTACTTCTAGCCCAGCCTTCATTACCAGTGTGGTATTAATGGAAACCGTGGGTGATTTGTCTATCATTCGGCAAATTGATTCTCCTGAAGTATCCGAAATGGGAGATGGTTACGAAAAGATACGGGACCGCTATTTGCAGATGCGGGATTTCCGCTGTCGGTCGGCGGATCCCCTAACAGGGCCTTAGTCCCATGTATTTCCCTTCTCTCCCTCCAGACCTTTGTTCTTGTGTAGCCAATGCCCTCACAGAGGATATAGGGCGAGGAGATATTACTGCTGGCCTAATTCCTCCATACACTCAAGCTCAGGCAACCGTTATTTCTCGGGAACCCGCTGTGTTGTGCGGTATACCCTGGTTTAATGAAGTATTTCATCAATTGGATCCTGCTATTACCGTTACCTGGCAAAGCCAAGAGGGTGTTTTAATTAGTAAAGATCAGTTGCTATGTCAATTAGCTGGCCCTGCTCGTACTTTGCTTACTGGTGAACGCACCGCACTGAATTTTCTACAGACCCTTTCTGCTACTGCTACCCTTACCCGGCATTATTGTGATGCTATTGCTGGTAGCCGAACACGTATTTTGGACACTCGGAAAACGTTGCCCGGATTACGTAATGCACAGAAGTATGCGGTACGAATAGGGGGAGGAGGTAATCATCGACGGGGATTGGATGATGGAATATTGATTAAAGAAAATCACATTATGGCTGCTGGTTCCCTCACTGCCGCAGTAAGAGCGGCCCAGCGATGGGCTTCTC
>CAWUNB010000275.1:0-3044 GCA_963923745.1 uncultured Thiotrichales bacterium | reverse complement strand
GATCCTCTCTGGTCTCGTGGGCTCGGAGATGTGTATAAGAGACAGGTTCAATAATCTCTCCAGCTGACGGGCAGTGGCATCAGCCTGGGCACAAGCTGACGGATCAGCGCCTTCATGCAGGGCGGCGCTACGCCCACCACGACGGAATGCGCTCAACCCCGCTAGGCGGAGCCCCAAATCCACGGATTGCACCTGTCCCTGGGACCGCAGTACATCCCGACCTGACAGTAGAGCTGCTACATCCAGGGGGAGGGAAGCTAGCCCCCATGATTGGGACTGAAGCAGCATTCGGGCCAAACGGGGGTGAACTGGTAATTCGATCATTCTTTGTCCTAAAAGGGTAATACGTCCACTCTCGTCTAGGGCCTCCAACGACTTCAACAGGGCTTGAGCTTGGGCTAATGCTCCCGGTGGTGGCGGATCTAGCCAGGGGAGGGTGGCAGGATCTGCGCCCCACTGAGCTAACTCCAGCGCCAAGGGGGCCAAATCGGCTGCCAATATTTCTGGAGGTGTGTGGGCTAAGAGTGGACGATTTTCCCTCCATAACCGTAGACAGACCCCTGGTCTCAACCGACCCGCTCGTCCTGCTCGCTGATCAGCCCCATCTTGGGCTAAAGGAACGGTATCCAATCGAGTTAAACCGCTCTTGGGGTCAAAACGAGGCAACCGAGCTAAGCCGCTGTCTACGACGACGCCAATGCCCTCAATAGTTAAACTGGTTTGGGCTAAGGAGGTCGCTAGCACTACTTTACGTCGTCCCTGGTTGTCTGGTCGAATGGCTTGGTCCTGGGCTTCCTGGGGTAGATCACCGTACAAAGGGTGGAGAACAACATCCCGAGTTAACTCCGCTAATCGAGCTTGAGCCCGTCGAATTTCTCCGCTACCGGGTAAAAAGGCGAGTATATCTCCGGGATGATTCTGCAGGGCGTGGCGAACGGCTTCTGCGGTGTAAAGGGCCGGGTCGCCAGTAGGATCTCGGGGCAGGTAGTGAACCGCTACAGGGTAGCTTTGCCCTGGGGAAGAGATGACTTCACTGACTAACCCTACCTGCTGAAGTAGGTGATTAACCCGATCTACTTCCAGGGTGGCTGACATGACCAGTAAACGCAAATCATTCCGTAAGCTAGTGGCTACCTCTAATCCAAGGGCCAGGGCAAGATCGGCATTGAGACTGCGTTCATGGAATTCATCGTAAATTACTAACCCAACCCCGGCCAATTCGGGATCAGTTTGAAGGCGACGAGTGAGGATACCTTCTGTTAACACTTCAACACGGGTTGCAGGGGAGATGCGCTGCTCGAAACGGATACGGTAGCCCACCGTTTCCCCTACACTTTCACCCAATAATTGGGCCATTCGCCCAGCTACGGCACGGGCTGCTAAGCGGCGAGGTTCCAGAATGAGGATGCGTTGTCCAACCAACCATGACTCTTCCAGAAGCGCCAGGGGTACCAAGGTACTCTTGCCCGCCCCGGGGGGGGCATGCAACACCGCCCCTCGCCCCCGGAATAACACGCTTCGTAATCTGGGCAACGCGGCAACAACGGGTAAATCAGGCAAAATAATCGTCGTAGTTCCCTCCACTGCTCGCAAACTTGCTCCCACCACTCCGGTCTCCCATGTCTATTCGCGATAGTCTGCGTCAAGCCACCAAAGTTCACCACCAGCGACTCCATGACCACCCTGCTCTGGCTGGTATCCTCACCCCCCATTATCCCCTGAGTCGTTATCTATCCCTGCTACAGGGCTTTACCCTCTTTTATCAGGCAGTTGAAGCTGAGTTGCCAGCAACTTTAGAGGGTTTTAGCTATGAACCACGCCGAAAATTACCCTGGTTAACCCAGGATCTCCAGTACTTTCAGCTACCACTACCTTCACCGTCCACTGCATCGGTCCCTCTTCTTTCTCAGGAACAGCAGATAGGCACCCTCTACGTTATCGAAGGTTCTACCCTGGGAGGGCAAGTCATTGCCGGTCATTTATTGGCACATCTGGGGGTGGAACCAGCTAAAGGTGGGCGGTTTTATCACGGCTACGGGCCGGACACGGCCTCCCACTGGCAAGCCTTCACTGGGCTATTGGATTGCTTGGAGAGTCAGCTGGACGAAGAGGCAACCGTAGCAGCTGCTAAAAGAACGTTTGATTACCTAGTAGCTTGTCTGGAAGGGTACTGAGAAAACAGCGCCGACCTGGCAGGTCGGCGCTAACAGGTTTTATGGCTCCATCAAACCATGACGAATAGCCAAACGAGCAAACTCTGCACTGCTAGACAGTCCCAGCTTGCGTTTTATTTGGGTGTAATGGTTACCCACTGTCTTGGGGCTCAAAAACATCAGATCTGCCACTTCCTGTACGCTGCGTCCTTCTGCCAGCAGACGGAAAACCTCAAATTCTCGAGTAGATAGCCGATCGAAGGGAGATAGATCCCGAGCAGAACGGAAACGCACCAGGTAGGGAGCAATATCCGGACTGAGATATACACTGCCCTCAGCAACCCGCCGTACCGCCTCAATCAGATGTTCCGGTGCACTACGCTTAGTTACATAACCCCGCGCCCCCGCATCTAGGGCGCGAGCTAAAAATACTTCGTTTTCATGAACGCTGAATACCAGCAATTTGGCTTCGGCATCTCGCGCCAAAATGCGGCGCATCGCTTCCAGCCCACCGATTCCTGGCATGGTGATGTCCATCACCACCACGTCCGCAGGTTGAGTAGCGTACACCTGGCACGCCTGCTCGCCGGTGCTCGCTTCTGCCACCACGCGAATATTAGTAGCACCTTCCAAAAGACGACGCAGACCGGCCCGCACCACTGCGTGGTCGTCTACCAGCATGACACTTATAGGAGTTGGATCCATCGTGGTAAATACCGGGAGTAACTTTATGGTTTAGGGATGCCCCTTTTAAAGACAGGGCTGTTAGACAGATGACACCATGGAACTCACTAACCCGACCGTCGCACCAGTCTCGCCTGCTTACCGCTGCAACGACGATGTCAAATTATTCCCATGAATAACAAAGTTCAGCCATGGGGTTTTTATATT
>CAWUNB010000274.1:0-3053 GCA_963923745.1 uncultured Thiotrichales bacterium | reverse complement strand
TAGGTAATCAGAATGTTTACTGGCCCGTCGCCCGAAACTGCCCCCAGCGTAGAGCATATTGAGTTTCACTTGCTCTGGGGCTAAACCGAAGAATTGAGCTAATGCCCCTTGATCAACGGTCTGCATCTGCTCACCGTTCCACACTTCGCAGCCATCGGGGGTACGGTGGATAACGCAGTTCAAAGGCTCCATCGCTGCATGGGCTAAGTAGGGGAAATCGTATAGGGAACGAAGCGCTCGCTCGCCACCGATGGCGGCCTGCTCAAAGTTTCCAATCTGGGTTGCCACCAACCCCGGAGTTTTTGCAAGCTCCCGGAATCGAGCTAGCAGCTCATCTGTGCCCAGCCTAAAAGCAGCGCTGTCATCCCAAGTGACTGACAGGGCATCCCGCCCCTTCTTCGCACTCCAAGTGTCCTTGGCCACCACAGCTACCCCTTGGGGGATGGCTACTACCGCTACCACGCCCTTCACACCCTTGGCCCGGCTGGCGTCGAAGTTTTTCACTGTTCCTCCCCAGCGAGGAGGATGGGCTACCACCGCCACCAACATGTCAGGGAGATGGACGTCTTGGGTAAAAATAGCCGTGCCGTTAATTTTGCTGGAGCTGTCCCAGCGTTTGACAGTTTGTCCGATGAGGCGGAAAACTCGGGGATCTTTGAGCCTAACAATGCTAGGAATCGATTCGGCTGCGGCTGCCTCTGCCAACTCGCCAAAAGTGGCCCGTTGACCACTGAAGTGACTCACTACCCCGGCCTGTACTTGGACTTCAGCGGGGTCTACGCTCCACCGCCGAGCAGCAGCTGCCACCAACATGGCTCGACCAGTGGCACCAGCCTGGCGGAATTGGTCCCAAGAATTAGCCATGGCTGAACTGCCGCCAGTTCCCTGGACCTTACCCCAGTGAAGGTTGTTATAACGTTCGGCGTTTGCCGGTGCCCCTTCGATAACAATACTTTCCCAATCAGCATCTAGTTCTTCCGCTAGCAGTGTTGCCAAACCGGTATAGGTACCTTGGCCCATTTCTAAATGTTTGGCGACAATAGTGACACTGTTATCGGGGCCAATACGGAGAAAAGCGTTAGGGATAAAGGGTTGCCCTGGAGCAGTGACAGACTCAGTTTCCCCAGATATTCCCAGGGAGGGCAAGCAAAAGCCCAGAGTGAGACCAGCGGCTCCCTGGAGGAAACGGCGACGACTGTGATTGACGATTTCGCCCATGACACACTCCCCCTTCTAAGCCAACGCCTGGGCAGCAGCATGGACTGCGGCTCGAATGCGCTGATAGGTACCGCAGCGGCATAAATTGCCTGCTAGGGCATTATCGATATCTTCATCACTAGGTTGTTTGTTCTGGGTTAGTAAGGCAATAGCGCTCATTACTTGCCCCGGTTGACAGTAGCCACATTGCACCACGTTCAATTCTCGCCAAGCCGCCGCAACCGCCTTTCCTACCGGGCTAGCATCCGCTCCTTCAATAGTAGTAATGGATCGCCCTGCAACTGAGGAAACTGGCACTACACAAGCTCGCGTGGGAATACCGTTAATATGAACAGTACAGGCACCGCATAGCGCCTGCCCACAACTGTACTTAGTGCCCGTCAGCTGAAGGGTGTCCCGCAATACCCACAGCAGTGGCGTATCCGGCGCTACCTCGACGGAGTAGGCATGGCCATTGACGTTGAGTTGGATCATAAGGGGTTTCCTGATTAAGGTGTTTTTGGATTAACTCATAACTAGGTATTATAACCACTATTTTAGTAGATAATTTAGCGGTTATTTAAGAATGCATGAATCTCGTTTGGCTTTAATGCGCACCAATTATGCCTTGATTTACGTCAAGCAAATTGATGACGTTTCTCGCTATAAACAGCCAACTCAATTTCTCTGGGGTGTTTCGTGAATCTATCCGGCATTTTGGTCATTGTTCGGCCAGAACAGCTTGAAACAGCCACCGCTCGCCTTACCCAGTTACCCGGTGTGGAAGTGCATCAAGTGGAAGCCCAAACCGGGCGAATCATTGTGGTGCAGCAGGCCGAGTACGTAGAGGAAGAAATTGCCGGATTGGGTCGCATCAAAGCGCTGCCTGGGGTGATGTTAGCGGAGATGGTCTATCATGTCTTCGATGAATCACCCCCTGAATGGGATCCGTTACCGGAACCGATACGTCACAGCTAAAAATAATTACTATTCATATTGGGGAGGAGCGATGGAAAAAATTACTCGCCGTACTTTCTTTAAGGCTGGTATTGCCGCTGCGACGGCTATAACCGCTGGGTTACCCGTCAGTGAATTAGCTCGAGCCGCTGCCGATGCTGCCGAAAAAGATTGGCAATGGGATAAAGGGGTTTGTCGTTTTTGCGGAGTGGGTTGCGGCATTATGATCGCTACCCAAAATGGCAAAATTGTTGCCACAAAAGGCGACCCCAACGCGCCAGTCAATCGTGGGCTGAATTGCGTTAAAGGCTATTTCAATAGCAAAATTCTCTATGGCAAAGATCGGCTAACTCAGCCACTTATGAGAATGACGGATGGTAAATTTGATAAACAAGGTAAGTTTACACCGATAAGTTGGGATCAAGCCTTGGATGAAATGGCTAACCAATTCAAGCGCACCTACGCTGAGCGGGGACCGACGGGAATTGGTGTCATTGGTTCTGGTCAATGGCTAATTCAAGAGGGTTATGCCATGACCAAGTTGATGAAAGCCGGTTTTCGTAGTAACAATATTGATCCCAATGCTCGTAATTGCATGGCCTCAGCCGTGGCTGCCTTTATGCAGGTATTTGGTATTGATGAACCTGCGGGCAATTATGATGATATTGAATATACCGATACGGCGGTGACTTGGGGGGCTAATATGGCGGAAGCCCATCCCATTCTCTGGCAACGGATCATTGATCGCCGCTTAAATCATGAAAAGATGCGCATTATTAATATCACTACTTTCCATAATATGACGTCAGAAGGGTCCGATTTAAATATTATTATTAAACCGCAAACAGATATGGCATTACTTAATTATTTAGCACGAGAAATTTTGCAGCAAAAAGCCG
>CAWUNB010000273.1:0-3055 GCA_963923745.1 uncultured Thiotrichales bacterium | reverse complement strand
GATCCTCTCTGGTCTCGTGGGCTCGGAGATGTGTATAAGAGACAGGTTCTCGACTTTCTAACAATTGAAGACGGGACTGTATTTTTTGCCCAATCAGGGCTTGATTCATTTCCTCAATTTCCCGCAAGGACTTTACTTGGGAGTTTAAGTTAGCAGTATCCTCAGCATTGGTCGCTAAACTTGCCTTAAGTTTACCCAAGGTTTCTTGTAAACGACGGACGCGGGATTGATAACTGCCCTGGCGCTCTTCCCAAACCTTTCGTTGTAAGACATCGTCTCGCTTTGAGCCACCAGTAAAATTCCGCTGATCCCGTTCTGCCTCTAACCGTCTAACTTGCGCATCTAGGCTGTCTAATCGCTCCTGTAATTGAGTCCGATCGGCCACAACTATTGTCCTATCTAACGTGGCTAACGTCTGTCCCTGACGAACAACCTGCCCTACCCGTACATCCAGGGTTTCTATTTGCGCTGTCTCCATGGGCTGTACCACGATACTGGGCTGAGGGGTAACCAGCTTCCCCTTGGCGATGATTACTTGATCCAAACGAGCAATACTGGCCCAAATAATAAAACTGGCAATTAATACCAATAGCCAGTACAACAAAACGGAAACCCTGCTATCGATAGGACGACGCTCAATCTCATCGGCATCCGGCAGAAATTCTACAGCTTCTTCTTTTAACGGACGACCAGCGGTGTGCTTCATAGATGACTCGTCTGCTGGTGC
This sequence comes from uncultured Thiotrichales bacterium, assembly GCA_963923745.1. Lineage (GTDB taxonomy): Bacteria > Pseudomonadota > Gammaproteobacteria > CAIRSR01 > CAIRSR01 > CAWUNB01. The sequence continues at coordinate 2,328 of CAWUNB010000273.1, read as the reverse complement.
CACAAAGTTGAATACTGCTCACACCGCGTGAGTAATTCTTTATGGCGGCCGGCGTCGGCCATTTTACCTCGGTGGAATACCAATATTTGATCAGAATTTACCAGCGTAGAGAGGCGGTGGCTAACGATCAATACAGTTTTACCGGCAGCAATTCCAGCCAAATTGCGAATAAAAATAGATTCACTTTCCGGATCCAATGCACTGGCCGCTTCATCTAAGATAAGAATCGGCGGTTGGGGGAGGATGGCCCTAGCGATAGCAATTCGTTGCCGCTGTCCACCGGAAAGATTGGCACCATTTTCCTCCAGAATAGTGTCATATCCATGGGGAAGTCTTTCAATAAACTCATCCGCTCCAGCTGTTTGGGCAGCTTTAACTATTTCCTCAAAGGTGGCATCTGTTTTAGCAGAAGCAATATTCTCTCGAATACTTCCGCGAAACATAAAGCTTTCCTGTAAAACAATACCAATATTCCGTCGTAGATGAGAAAGATCTATTTCTCGAATATCTATCCCATCAAAGCGAATGACGCCCTCCTGTACACCATAAAGACCTTGGATCAGTTTAGTTAAGGTAGTCTTCCCTGAGCCACTTTTGCCCACTACCCCAACCACGCTACCGGCAGGCACTTTAAAAGAAACATTATCCAATGCCGCTGCCGCCGTCCCCGGATAGCGAAAAGTAACGCCTTCTAACTCAATATTCCCGGCCATACGGGGACGTAGCCCACCAGAAGAACTCCGTTCCGGGGGACGATTCATAATTTCTCCTAACATCCGTACTGATAATGCCGTTTCTTGATATTGATTGACAAGACCAACAATCTGGACCAACGGGCCAACTACCCGCCCAGATACCATTTGAAAAGCTATCAAGGCTCCCAGCGATAATTGGGAAGAAAACACATCCATTGCCCCCAATACAATAATAGCCACTGACATGCCCTTTTCTAATAAATGACTTATCGCCTGAGCACCGATAGAAATTTTACCAACACTGAAATGAATATTGACACTATTGGCAGTACGTTGATCCCATATTTTTCGCTGCTTAGGTTCTATGGCAAGGGATTTGACAGTACGAATACCATGAATGGCTTCTATTAACATCCCCATGCGAGTTCCTTCTGCCTTATAGAGAGCAGATAAACGCCGCTGATAGGGATTGATAAGAGCAATAATAACTAGCGCCATAGCCATGGAAAAAGCTAATACAACTACGGTAAGTTTTACACTATATAGAAACATCAATGGAACAAAGATAAACAGCGCAGTAGCATCCAGTGCAGTAAAAAATAGTTGTCCCGTTAGAAAATTACGAATCCCCTGTACCTGCTGTATATGGCGAATAACCATTCCAGCGGTAGAGGACTCAAAATAATCAATAGAAAGAGACAACAAACGGGAAAAAGTATTACGGGCTAACCGTAAATCTATTTTATTAGTTGCTGCTGTTAACAAATACTGACGCATAAAACCGAAAGCACTCTCAAACAACTGTACCACAAGAATTCCTATTGTCAGTACATACAGAGTTGAATAGCTTTCGTGAACGAGTACCCGATCAACAACTAATTGAAAAAAAATAGGTGTTCCTAATCCCAATAAATGTAATGTCAACGCAGCAATAGCGATATCCCGAAAAGCTGATCGTTGTTTTAGTATTTCTGGAATGAACCAACGCAACCCAAAGGGCTGATTTTCATCGGTCAAACTAAAGATTCTCTTTAGCAGGATGACCTCTCCCTGCCATTTACTACAAAAACGCTCCTGGGAAACGAGAACTACCTGGGAAGCATCTACCAGGGGATCCAGAATAGCCACCCCGGATACATCATCCCCCGTTTTATTTATCCCAGCGACAATCACGCTATTGCCATCAGCAAGACGGGCAATAACTGGGAAGACCCCTATTAAGCTTTCTAATTTCTGCCAATCAATCGTACGTGCCCGGGCCTTCATACCAATTCCCGTTGCGATACGAACGATCTCTTTGGTGGAGGGCTCTATCGCGGCCAAGGCATAGTCATGGACTATCCGATCGGGCAACACCTGTATGCCATGGTGTTGGGCGATGGCAACAAGGCACTGAACGGAGGAATGGGGAAAAAACGACGACCTATCCAAAGTACAGACTCTCCAACGCTGTCTACAGTGACAGATTTTAAGGGATCTTAGAAATTTGAAACACAAAAAAACCGCACAGATTCTCGCTGTGGTACCTAAATACTCTCTGCTAGATGGTACAGCTAGATAGCACAGCCGAATGGTACAACAAACAACGAAAAAACAGGCGGGAAAAACACACAAACAAAATCACATACCCCAC